>CAYTUO010000140.1:1312-10090 GCA_964441015.1 uncultured Pleurocapsa sp. | reverse complement strand
GTAAATGCGAGCCGTCCCGTCTCCTACCTGAAGAACGGTTCCTACGTTGGAAACCTGGACTTGCCTGTCGTAGGCTTCAATTTGTTGGCGAATAATGCTGCTAATTTCGTCGGGTCTGATGCTAACCATAGTCTCTGATTTTGAATTTTAGAGGAAAGGATTTTGGATTGAAAAAGAAATCTATATGACGCTCAAGTTATAGCCAATGCGACGCAGTTGCCCTCTGAGGCTGGCATCGAATATCTGTGAGCCAACCTTAATGACAACGCCGCCGATGAGGTCGGGAGCGACCTTTGTTTTCAGTTCCACTTCTTGTGCCCCTGTCAAGGCTTTGACACGGTCGGCTACGGCTTGGCGCTGCTCTTCGTTTAGTTCGGTTGCCGAGGAAACTTCTGCCAGGACTGTATTTTTCAACTTACGCAGCAGTTTCAAGTATTGCTCACAAATTTTTTCTAAGAAGATAACGCGACGTTTATCGACCAGAAGCATTAAAAAGTTAACGAGATAGGGATGGCTGTCCTCTCCGAGTATCTGACGCAGGACGGCTTTTTTCGCTGGTTCTTTGACGACCGGATTGGTCAAGAAATCGCGTAAATCTGGAGAATTTTCGATTAAATTGAGAAGAGAGCGCACCTCATCTCCGAACCTATCGGTCAGATTGTTGGACTGAGCGACGGACATAATGGCTTGAGCGTATGGCTCAGCAACTTCTGTCCCGAATGCACTTCCTTTCATTAGCGACCTCCTAACTGAGCGATGCTGCGCTCGATAAGTGTTTGCTGCGTATTTTCGTTCAACTGGGATTTGAGTTGAGTTTCGGCACGCTCCATTGCCATCGCAGCAATTCGCCGTCTGAGTTCGGCAATAACCCGCTCTTGTTCGGAAGTGAGATCTTGGGCTGCGGTTTCTTTGAGACGCTCTATGTCTTTTTCCGTTTGAGACGCGATCGCCCCTTGTGCGGCTTTAGCTCTTTCTTCGGCTTCTTTACGGATGCGTTCTGCCGTTACCTGAGCTTCTGTTAATTTCTTCTGCTGTTCGGCTAACGATGCTGCCGCTTTCTTCTGACGATCTTCGGCTTCTTGGATCGCCTGAGCAATCTTGGCGCGGCGATCGCCGAGGATTTGCCCTAACGCTTTGCGACCGAAGTAGATCAGAAGCCCAACCAAAATGGCCAGGTTAATCAAGTTGGCTTCAAAAATGTCTAAGTTTAGACCGAAACCCCCTTCCCCGTGAGCTTCCGTAGCTAATATTAAAATCTTACCCATCATATTTAGACTTAAAACTCAATCGATGAAGGAGTTATCTTACAAGTTCTGGCCCTAGTAATTTTTCTAGGATTTGGCGAGAGAGAGCATCAACTTGTTGCTCTAGCGATCGCAGTGCTTGTTGCTTTTGTTCTTCTATCTCTTTGGCAGCTTCTTCTTTTTGTGCCTGAGCTTCTCTCTGAGCCACCGCAATTTTCTCGTCGGCTATTTTCTTAGCATCCGCTTGAGCCGTCGCTATTACTTCTTGTGCTTGCTTGCGAGCTTCTGCGATTTGAGACTCGTACTCTTTTGCTAGGGCTTCGGCTTTAGCAATGCGTTCTTTCGCTTCAGCTTCGGTGGTACGAATGTAATCTGCTCTCTCGTCTAAAACTTTACCGAGAGGTTTGTAGAAGATGGCATTGAGCAAGACAGCCAAAATCACGAATTGCAAGGCCATAAACGGCAAAGTTGCATCAAAATCAAACATTTTTACGAGTTCCCATCAATATTACCGTCAAAAGTAAGCCTTCAAAAAGCCAAATTTATTGCTTTATTTGGTTTTGACTTTCTCTAGTCAGAGGCGCAATTTTTGCGCCCCTACTTACCTATAACCGCTTATGCAAATGGGTTAGCAAAGAGTAATACTAGAGCAATAACCAGACCGTAAATTGTCAGGGACTCCATGAACGCTAGCGTTAACAGCAGAGTGCCGCGAATTTTGCCTTCAGCTTCAGGCTGACGGGCAATACCCGAAACGGCTTGTCCAGAAGCATTACCTTGGCCGATGCCAGGGCCAATAGCAGCTAAGCCAACAGCTAGAGCAGCCGCAATTACTGAAGCAGAAGCAAGAATTGGATTCATATCAATTTCTTTCCTTTGATTACAGAACAAATCGTCAAGTTAATCGACGGGAGCGCGAAGTCCTCAAGCAATTGGATTGATGTTGACTTCTTCTAAATTACTCCCAAAGTGTTATCAACTGAGCAGTTAGATCAGTTATCAGTTATCAGTTATCAGTTTTTTCACTGGTCACTGGTCACCGATTATCTACTCATGCTCTTCTTCACCGTGTTCGGACTCGATCGCCTCGTGGATGTAGGCTCCGGCCAAGGTGGCAAATACTAATGCCTGAATTGCGCTAGTAAACAACCCCAACCCCATCAGAGGTAGCGGTACGAATAGAGGCACTAAAAACACGAGTACTGCCACAACCAGTTCGTCTGCCAAAATGTTTCCAAATAAACGGAAACTCAGCGACAGAGGCTTGGTGAAATCTTCTAAAATTTTGATGGGCAGGAGGATGGGAATTGGCTGGACATAGTTAGCAAAATATCCCAAGCCTTTTTTGCTAAAACCAGCGTAAAAATAGGCTAAAGAAGTTAGTAACGCTAGGGAAACCGTTGTATTGATATCGTTAGTCGGTGCTGCTAGTTCGCTTTCTGGAATATGGATAAGTTTCCAGGGAATTAACGCTCCCGACCAATTGGACACAAAAATAAAGAGAAACAACGTGCCAATAAACGGCAACCAAGGACGGTATTCTTTTTCTCCGAGTTGGTTTTTGGCTAAATCTCGCAAAAACTCCAAGACGTATTCCATGAGATTCTGGATGCCACCGGGAGCTTTTTTAATCTGTACGTTTCGAGTAGCGGCAATCGAAGCGATAACGAGAAGTCCAATAACAAACCAGGAGGTGAGAAGAACCTGCCCGTGTACTCTTAAGTTACCAATCTCCCAATAAAAGTGTTTACCAACTTCTAAAGCGGCAAGAGGAAGAGAATTTAAAACGCTCAAACCGTCTAACATTTCCATTTGCTGAGATTTACCCAGTTCTTAAAAGAGGTGACTCTAGAATTTCCTCAACACCTAATCGAGCTATTTTTTGGCTGGTTGCACGAAGCTTTGCAGCATATAGACGATTATTGCGGCTTTATAAGTCAGAAATCCCAGAAAAACAGGGACTATGTGCAATTGCTGCCATTCACAGGCAAAGATAATTAGCGCTACAAAAAGGGCTAATCCCTTTGCACCGACTCGTCCGGGCTGTTGGCCCACCCGTTCCACATCTCTGGCGAGTAATTTTAGATAAACTACGCCCACGCAGGCTCCGAGTAAGTAATTCAGGGCCACATCGAGCGAGTAAGCAATCGAGACACTGACGAAAATTATCCCGCTCAAGACAAGAGTTGTCAGCAACAAGTTTTGTTGCAGTTGGTAGTACTCTTGCATGGAGTTGTTCGAGTCCGATGTTTGGGAATCGGCTTGAGAACGGTCTTGTGTCAAGGTTGTAGGTTCGAGAGATGGATTGGATAGGGTCACGCTTCTCGGCTACAGGCTAATTACAAATAGGATGGCTCACTGTATTTAGTTTCCCACGATAGGAGAACCCTAAAGGCAAGCCAGAAGTCATCATATCATGGGATAGTGACAATATTAAACAATTGTAAATTTTGAGATTTCTTGAGAAGAAACAACGAATTATTCTGGAAGTAATGCGACAAGCTATGTGCTAATGACTACCTTAACGCTCAATCTCGGCTCAGTTATTTCCTTGACACATGAAGCTTTTTATGCGCTCTGTCAGGCAAATCCAGATATTCAATTCGAGCGCACGGCTAAAGGAGAGCTAATTATTGTGTCACCAGTCGGGGGAATTAGTGGGAAGGGGGAGGCCGATTTAATTGGTGCTTTGTGGTTATGGAATCAACAAACGGGATTGGGGGTTGTTTTTAGCTCTTCAACAATCTTTACCCTTCCCAATGGAGCAGATCGATCGCCCGATGCGGCTTGGGTTTCCTCAGACAGATGGGAAGCCCTTACCCCACAAGAGCAAGAAAAATTTCCCCCACTCTGTCCCAATTTTGTCATCGAACTAAGGTCGCCGAGCGATCGCCTCAAATCTATTCAGGAGAAAATGCAAGAGTATAGGGATAATGGAGCGCAATTGGGATGGCTTATCGATCCTCAAAATCAAAAGGTTGAAATATACCGTCAAGGACAATCGGTCGAGGTGTTAGATTCCCCCACCAGTTTGTCGGGCGAGAATGTTTTACCAGGATTCGTACTGGATTTGGGTCGGATTTTGGCGTAAGAATTGAGGTTTAATTAACTTTACTTAAGAAAATGCTACGATCGCATACGTTTTCCATGACGATAAGCTGACATTTACCAAGATTTTTAATAAAGATTTAAGATTTTTGACATTTTCGTCTGGACAAAGTTATTGCACCTATTGTAAAAAAGGAGCAGCGCTAACAGCCCGTTCTCTTTCAGCGACTCCCTACTAGCTTGGAGATGAGTCTCGTGTCTAATTTACTTCGTTCTTTATTGCTAACAACCTTTCTAAGCTTTACCACGCCAATTCTGGCGATCGGTGGAATATTAGCTGCCGCATCGGCGGTAAGTTACGTGCCTGGTTTAACGGGTTTTGCTCAAATCGGTGCCAGTCAAATTTGGGAATTTTTGACGATTTTTGGCAGTGGTTGCCCGGTTCAAGGAATTTTCATCATCGGTTTGTCTTGGGGGATGGCAGGGTGTCTGTTTGAGTTATACAATTTCTGCCTTTATCAAGATCGCGATCTACGCAGCCAATGAATTCCTGACATCAAGCCAGCTAAACTAGAAGTTAAACGATTTCACCAATTCCAATACTCGTTGGCTCCTGTTGTGCCCGATCGACCATGTTAAACAAACTTCACCAATTTTTCCGGCGTTTTGGCAGAAGATGGCTTTATCTATTTCTAGCAATCGCGATCGCCACGACTTCAGCATTGGGTACTCCCCAGCCAAGCTATGGAAGCTCTTGGGTAGAGTTGCTCTTCAGGGGAGTTCAGGTTATCCAGCTTTCCAACGTATCAGACGAGCAGGAAGTCAAGCTAGGCAAACAAATTAACCAAGAGTTAGTCGGAACAGGCAAAATCCGTCTTTTGCAAAATGCGGCTCTCAACAATTACTTAAATCAAATTGGACAGCGACTGGCAAAAACCAGCGAACGTCCCAACATTCCCTATACGTTTCAGATAGTCAACGACAAAAAAATAAATGCCTTTGCCACAATGGGAGGTTTTGTTTATCTCCATAAGGGTTTAATCCAGAGAGCAGATAATGAAGCGGAGTTAGCGAGTGTCGTCGCTCACGAAATCGGTCATATTGCTGCTCGTCACGCGATCAAGCAAATGCGGGAAACGGCAATTTCTCAGGGGTTGCTTTCTGCTGCTGGACTCGATCGAGAGACGCTTGTCAATATAGGCGTACAATTGGCATTCAGTCTCCCCAACAGTCGTGAAGATGAATTGGAAGCCGATCAAAAGGGGTTGGCTAATTTACGAAAAGCAGGCTACGCGCCTTCAGCAATGGTGAGCTTTATGAAAAAGCTTTTGCAGCAAAGGGGTTCTGTTCCAACTTTTCTGAGTACCCATCCTGCTGTTTCAGATCGCGTTGTCGCCTTGGAAAAAGCAATTGACTCAAAAACGGCAAATGTGGGAGATGGTCTAGATAGTCAAGCTTATAAAAATCGAATTCGTGCTGCAAGATAAAGATTCAGTAGCCAAAAAGATATTATTCAGACTCTAGATAATGGGCGTATTTGGTCGTTTGAATTGCCTGATAAAGTTCTTCATAATTCTCGACCATTTCCGACAGGTGAAAAGGCATCATTTTCTGCAAATCAGCCTTTACTGATACTGAATCAATATTTAGCCAATCAAAAATCTGATCGGCAGTCTCTTGGTGAGATGTGGCATGTAATAAATTGTCTTCGTAAGTTAGCTTGAGGTGTGGGATTTTTTGAAGAATTTGACGTTCGTAGTTACTTGAAGCTTCGGTACCAGCCATCCATTCCAGTACTTCTTCAATCTGTACGCGGATAGGTTTGTGTTCGAGTGTTTCCTCACGAATGTTAAAGTGAAATTTTTTTTTTACTATCTGTTTAATATCTCTTGTAGAGATTTTATATTGTTTTGATTAAGTTTTGCCGCATAGTTGTAGGCATTCTCAGTCAGTTGGTTAAATAAAATTCGATCGCCGAGGACTGCAAGAATTGTTTCGGCAAACTCTAATGGTTCGTCTGCAACGAGAAATGCGGTATTTTTTCCCTCTTGTAAACCTACGGCTCCTGCTGAAGTTGTTATCAAAGCTTTAGCATAACCCAATGCTTCGACACTTTTAATCTTCAATCCCGTACCGAACAAAACTGGATTAATGACGAGATCGGACAAACCATAAGCTTCTTCAAGATTTTCTATTTGTCCGAGTTTGATGCATCCTTCACAGTCTGGAATCGCCTTACAAATTTCTCCTACAATCAGGAGCTTGATCGAAGGACAGCGCGATCGCACTAGGGGAAATATCTTTTCTAAAAAATAATTAAGACCATGAAGATTAATAGGATTGCTCGAACCAATAAATAGTAGTTTTGATTCGGGTTGGCGATCGGGAATAGGTTTATACAGAGATACTAAATGTCCTACTGTTATCACTGTTTTTTTAGCCAGTTTTCTAAAAAAACTAGCTTCTTCAGGCTGAATCGCGATAATCACATCTGCTCTTTTTAATCCCTTAGCTTCTTCTCTCGCAGAAGTAAAATACCATTTAGGGACTTGACCTTTCTTGAGATAAACTTTGTGTCTGTTGGTAAAAATATCGTGAGTATCGACAATTTTCAAGACCTCGCGCTCGAAGTTTTCTAAGGCTTTGGTTAGAAAGACATATTCTACGATAACCGTGTCAAATTTTTCTTTTTTTTGTAATTCTTGTAGAAAAGAATCTATCGAGCGATCATACCAGTCATCAACCGAATAAATATAAAAATGTTCTTTGCCTAAAAAAGATTTTATTTTTTTTAAAATACGCCAGGATTTACTATATTCTATTTTAGGAGATTTGTAGGGTAAACAATAAAGTTTTTGACCCCAAAAGTCTTGCATTGCTTTAAGGTCGCCACGCTCTTTATTGATATGCAAGAAATGAACATCATGCCCTCGCTCTCTTAGAACTGTAGAGAAATTTTTAATTCTTGTACGATTTCCTGCATTTTGAGGGTGAGAAGGTGTTAACGAAATAATTAAAATTTTTCGACCCATAAATTATTTATTTAAATCAATGTTAACAAACCATAAATATAGCCTAGTTTTTGAGAAATAGAGCATTTAGTTTTGAATTCTTTTTTATTAGTTGATATTCTTACCAAATATTTTAGATCTTTGGGTTTTTCTAAAACTTTTTTAATTTCTTCAATGCCTAGTTGAATTCTTTCACTGTAAGTATGAGTTTTTTGCTGGCGTAAGGCAAAGGCATTAGAGACTCCTTGCCAATATAGTCTCTGAGTAAACCATTTTTGGCTTAATCGAGAACTAACCACATGATGTTTAACAAGAATTTTAGGGTCGTAATAAATTGTATATCCTTTTTTTTTCAATTCATTTAACAATATAAGTTCTTCATTGGAAAGTAATTTGTTTCCTTTTCTTCCCAGTTCAACCTGAAACCCTTGTATAAGCGCTAAAACTGACTTGGGAAAAGCCATATTAGCTCCAGCAATATAACGCCTTTTATCATCTAAAATAGTTGCCACATCTGACCAATCAACAATAGTAAGAAACGGCAAGAAATTGTCGTCTAACCAACTAGGTTGAGGTGCTTCCCAGATAGGTTCAACCTTACCACCTACTCCACCGGGTTTAGGAGTAATCGTTTCAAACACTGCTACAATTGTTTCTAGCCACTGCGGAGAAGCGATCGCATCATCATCTAAATAAGCAACATACTCTCCGGTAGCATTTTGCCAACCTGTATTGCGAGCTTGAGAGAGTCCTTGAATTGGCTCATAAAAATAACGTAGATTGGCAATATGGGAAAATTCTTCCGTTACAACTCGCTTAGTATCGTCTGTCGAACGATTATCTACAACGAGAATTTCGTAGCGGCCAACATCTAGGGTTTGCTCGACAAGACTTTGAATGGCTTTGCGTAAATACTTAGCACGATTAAAGGTACATATTATGGCAGAAATTTGAATAGTCATAAATACTAGATGCTGAAAAACTTAAGCCACAGTCTTTAGAGTAAATTTTACCAGTCTAAATGTTTTTCATAATTTAAATCAATTAAAGTTTGACCAGCAATTTCTTTAAAAGTTTGTTTTTCTTCAGCCGACCAGGCAAGCCAATGTTGAGTAGAGTTAAAAGTTTTAGGTTTTTCTGTTGCTTGCCAAGTAACTTGACCTTGATTAGATATCGAAGAAGAACCAATTACTGGAAGTATTTCTATCTTATCGATTGGAAATTTATGAAAGTCTAAGCCATAGTGATCGCATACTTTTTTAATAAAATCTACTGGATTTTCTAGAATTTCTTCATACTTAACAAACAAATAATCACTCTTCTTATCACAATAGTAAGTGTCGAAACCAATCATCATTCTGGCACTAGAATTCCATTCTCGACAAACATCTGAAAAATTTCTTGTCGGCCAGGTTCTGATAGTAGAACTAACAACATCTCTACCATCTCGTATTAATAAAAGTAGAGTTTCATAA
>CAYTUO010000140.1:0-1302 GCA_964441015.1 uncultured Pleurocapsa sp. | reverse complement strand
ATTAGGAACTTTTAATAATATTCGCTTTCCTTCAGGAGCTAACGAATAAAGATAATCTATAAAAGCTGCACCAAACAGAGGCAAAAAGTCATTATCCCCAATTTTCCCTTTATTTTGCGGATAGGCTTTAAAAAACTGATTTTGAAAGTCAAGAAGCCGATCTAAAAATTTCAGGAAAGGAACCTCCCAAATTTCATTAGGATAGGAATAAATGTCGGGATGAAGGCTCAAAATTTCACCTGTATATACTGTGCCAGAACGCTGCATAACTCCGTGGATAATAATAGCAGGTTGCCGCTCAGCTTTCCTAATATTTTTCGCTGTTTGAAGAGCATGAGGTGTTATTTCATTGATATTAAACTCAAGCGCATAACCTTGATTTGGCTTCTTTGGCTTTAGCTTAGGCGATTTAGTTTCAACATTAGAGTGTTGAAATAAGGATTTTAAAAACATTTTTAATGTTTGCATATTTATTTAATCGAGTTAATATCTAATTAATTTAATATAGTTGGCAGCCAACTTTCATCTTTCTTCCCTCCTGGAAACCCCCGATGAGAGCGGCGGGAGGAAAGGAGGGGCAGGATCTAATACACATAGGAATAACCATCCTTTTGGTGAATATGAGTACAATATTTGTGACTGATTCCCTGAACCAGTCCATTCTTAGTTGAAACATTAAAGCTTCCTGAAGATCTTACAGCTACACGCCCAATATATGTCCCAACTTTTTTCCCAGAAAAGACAACCTCGCCAGTAGAATCGTTGACTAAGGCGATTCCAGTGAACTTTGCACCAGGGTCAATTTTCAATCTCAGAGGAGATATAGATGAATCTGGGGTTGATTCTTTAAGAATCAAAGTAAAAGGAAAACGTCTAAAGACGGCTGCTTTTTTGTTTCTTAATAGTTGCCTCGCTTGTGCTGGGTGGATGGGGTTTAATGGTTGTTTGTTTGTATCAATTACAAAGATTTTGGACATAAGTCCCTCCAATTGCTTGGGTAATGTTAGCTTCGACAATGTTTAAGGTCGGTAACTATCCAAAAGACACTGGTTTAACCCTTTAAGCCTGTTTAATCTTTTGGTTCTAGAGCAAGGAACTAGCTACGCATTCCCTGGTAGGTCTTTAACTCTTACCTTAAACGTAGACCTTTGAGGTCTTAGTCTGGTCAACTTAGGCTCTTTCAAGCCCCCGATTTATCGGTGGGTTGTTGATATAAAACAATATAACCTCAAAGAAGGCTAATCAATAGTATCCAAAACGCTAACAAACACTAATCTTTCTTTACTTTTGCTGACAGCTTGC
>CAYTUO010000139.1:0-10111 GCA_964441015.1 uncultured Pleurocapsa sp. | reverse complement strand
ATCTTTAAAACATACCCTTGAAAGCCTCCCCCACCACCAATCGATGAGCTTCAATTGGAACATCTAGCCACTTATTATCGCCAGCTTGTTGAGTACTATCACCGTGCGGCCAAGGTAGCCGAGCAACAGTTAGCCCATGTAGAGGCACTCTTGCATCCGATTGAAAAATTAGCGTTTCCCTCTTCGGTTAGTGGCAGGTTAGAAACTCCATCATCGGACGGATCTCAACCATTAGCGATGGGTTCCCCAATCCCCCAGCTATCGGCTTCACCAGAAGAGCGAGAGACGGCAATGACTGACGAAGCAAAACTGGAACTTCTGGCGACTGAATTGGCATCTCATCGCGGAAAGATTCTTCATCTCGATTACTTGGTGCGAAAACTGTATGGCGAGATTGAAGCCAAAGAAATGGAGCCAGCCAGGACATCAACTCGAAAGCTTCTTGAGGGAGGCGTTTCTCACAACAGATGGTTTGCCGTCCCCGACGCGCCTGATTGTTGGACAATTGACTTGGCTCTTTTCCCCGACTTCATCTCTCCACCAACCCCATCGAAAAAACAACCGCCCTATGCGCCGAGAACCACGCTTGTCGGTTCAGAGCGGCTTGCTCGCTATGCCACTGTAGCCGAAGCGCTCTGTGCTTGTTTGTCACAACATTATCCCAACTCGATGACGATCGCTCAAATAGCCGATTGGTTTTACCCGGATGGATTATCCCCCTCAAGGCGGCAGAAAGTTCATACATCCCTGAGTAATGCGCTCTCGGCAGGATGTAACAAATTCTGGCGGCGAGTAAGAGTGGGCGAGTATATTGGGAACAAAGGTGAACAATAAAAAGGTGAAAAATGCCTCACTGAGGCGAAATATTGTCTAACTTCTAGCAAGCGACGATTTATTGACAGATATCATGATGTTTAGATGGTTATTGCCAAATTGCCGTACATAAAAGGAGTGCAATCGTGACTGACCTTCGAGAAGAAATGCCCGTTCTTGTCCGCCATCAAGGAGATTGGATAGGTACGTATATAGTAGTCGATCTACAAGGAAACATCCTCGATCGCCATGCATCTCACTTAACCTGCGAATTTCCTAAAGAGGGAGATTTTCCCTACTATCAAACTAATCGCTACACTTGGTCTGATGGCAAGAAAGAAGAACATAAATTTCCTGGAACTTATCGGGATAAAGCCTTATGGTTTGATACGGAACGAGTTGATGGTAAAGCTTGGGAAGTAGATGATGCCACGATTATTTTGCGTTTTTCTTATAAAGGAGTACCAGACATGAGCTTATATGAAATGATTCAAATTAGTCCCTGCAATAATTATCGCGCTCGTACCTGGCATTGGTTTAAAGATAACAAAATCGAGCGACGCACCCTAATTCAAGAAGAGCGGATGCGATAAAGTAACAGTATTCAAAATTGATTCGAGGCATGGGAAGAGAGAAAAAAATTAAGTATTGATTGTGTAAGTCTTAAATTTATGGAAAATCAAGACAATTCTCTTAGAAAAGAAGATGCCGAAGATTTTTTAAATATACTTTCTGTTAAAGAAGATTGGGGTGGAGACGGAAGAGGACGCATGAATTTGTCGGGAAGGCGCACAGCCATCTCTCAAGAATATATTCCTCGTCAATATCAGTTCTTTGACACTAATACAGTACAAGAAGAAAAAGGCTGGCGAATCAGTGGAATGCCAGATGAGGTATTATCTGGAAGCCGTAGATTGTTAACCTGGCACGACTGTGGTGCATCTACAGCAAAAGTAATGCTACCACCTAAATTTAAAGCACCGTCTGGCTTTTTTACTGCCGATCTAGAGATTTTTATCCTTTCTGGTGCGATTGGGATTGGCGAATGGCAGTTAAATAAACATGGTTATTCCTTTATCCCCGCCGGAGTTAAAGTTGGCGATTGGAAAGTGCTAGGTGATGAAGAAGTTGAAATTCTCTGGATGGAGAATGGTTTTCTTAAGTACAAAAATGCCTCAAATCATCATCCAGACGCTAGGTTAGATGAATTTATTCCAGCATTGGATAGTAAATTGTTACCGTGGGGCAAGACGGATACAGTTCAATTTGAAGTTGCAAAAAAGAAATATCTGCGGAAAGATGCTAACGGTGGTGGCGTATGGTTGCTTGCTCTTTTGCCACATTACGATGGTCAGCAGCAAATGATCCAAGCATACAATGAGGAGGCGTATGGTTTATTTGGATACGTTGATATCGGCAATTATCGTTTTGAGAAGGAACACTTTGGCTATAGTCCTACCTTGAGTACTCTTCCTAGACACAGATCGGATGATGGTGGTTTATTCTTTGTCCGAGTCGATCGCGATCTGTCCAAGCTTGGCACAGTTTTATCATATTCACATAAAAAACAAGTCCGTATCGATCTGCTTAAATAAAACTGAAACTTAAATTTAGAAAGTTATGTTCGTTACAAAATTAACAACTTCTCTTCTTGTGACAACGCTTGTTCTCTTTGTCTCTCCGGTTGTACTCGCACCTCCAACTGTACTTGCTCAGAATAATATCCGCACCCAACGGGTTCAGTTTAGCCTGGTGCCACCAGTACCACTATCCAAGGCTCAATCAAGGGCTACCAGATCGTAGATTATGTTCTTAACGCCAAACAGGGACAGTACATGAATGTTAGCATGTCTTCAAATAATGGTGCCAATTACTTCAATATTCTAGCTCCAGGTGAAACTGAGGTGGCGTTTTTCAACGGATCTACGAGCGGGAACCAGTACGAGGGTACCCTCTCAAAGAGCGGCGACTATAAAATTCGGGTCTATATGATGCGGAGTGCTGCACGTCGAAATGAAGTAGCGAATTACCGCCTTGAGATGATTGTCTCAACCCCTGGCAATACCAGCGGCGACGGGGATGCAACGGTTCCAGGTACGAATTACAATGCAACCGGTAATATCCCATGCTCAATGGGTGGGGGACAGCCTACCGTATCTTGCTCCTTTGGTGTCACCCGCCAAGGGAACGGAAGCGGTATTGTCACGGTTAAGAAGCCGGATGGTCGCACCCGCGCTATTTTCTTCGACAACGGAAAAGCTACTGGATATGACCAAAGTCAGTCTGATCGCGGCAGATTCAGCGCAACCAAGCAAGGCGATCTAAATATCATTCGCATTGGTCAGGAACGCTACGAGATTCCAGATGCAGTTATATTTGGTGGTTGATTCCCCCCGCCAAATTGGAGTCGTGCTTAACAGGGGCGTGTTCCCTCGGCGATCGCACCTAGATTTTTAGTTTACTGCGATCGCCATCGGGAAATTAAGCGGAGATCAAGCCGAATCTCCTAGAGTGACAGAAGAGGGTTATAGCACAGCGTTTATCCGAACTTGATATAAGTCCCGCTAATTTCTTCTTAAATAGCGTCCAGTGGGCGAACCTAAAACCTCTCCTTTGTTGTAGATAAGATTTCCTAAACTCTTCATTCATCATCTAAAAACAAAGATTCTAAATCTCGATAACCACTAACCACCTTAGCAATATCAATCCCATCTTCTCTGGGATAGTAATACTTAGTCTAACCTCTAAGGTTCTAAAGGCGTTCTACCTTCATCGGCGACTTAAATAACGTCCGCTGGGAACGCCGATTACCTGTCCGCGATCGTATATTTTATTCCCTCGCAAAAAAGTACTTTTTACCCGTCCAGTTAATTCCATCCCTTCAAACGGTGTGTAACCTTGCTGGGATTCCGACTCCGACGCACGAACGACAAAAGTTTCACTGGGATCTAGTAATACCAGATCGGCATCGTAACCAACTGCAATAGTCCCTTTGGAACCTAACCCAAATCTTTGAGCAGGATTCCAGCTTAATAACTGGGCGATATGATTATAGGAAATACCGCGCTTACTCCCTTCACTAAATACACCAGAAAGTAAGTATTCTGTACCACCAAAACCCGATTTAGCCAGCCATATATTATTAGGATCTTTCAGACTTGCTTTCTTTTCAGCCGAACAACAGGCATGATCGCTGACAATCCAATCAATTTGGCGATCGCGTACCGCTTGCCACAAGAATTCTACATCTGCGCGGGGACGAATTGGCGGGTTCACCTTTGCCCATTTACCTGTAGGGGTATCCACATCTAATAAAAGATGTCCAACAGTTACTTCCCGTCTAAAATTGATGTGAGGAAAGATGGTTTGCATCATCAAGGCTGCTTCTACTGCTTTGCGGGAACTGAGGTGTAAGAGATTGATATTGAGGCAATTGGTTTCGTGCGCCAAGTAGGAAGCAATGCAGATGGCTAAGCCTTCTGAATGAGGCGGACGCGCTGCACTGTAGGCTTTTAAACCTGTTAGAGTGGAGTCTTGTTGGACAATTTTGGTGTAGGCGTTGAGGATTTCGGCTACTTCGCAATGGAGACTGAGACTAAGGTGATCGCTTGCTTGGGGATATAATTCTCTGAGCTTGGTTAGACCGCGCATGATAAATTCAAAGTGAGCCAAGTCATACCTTTCTTCTTTGTTAATCATCAAGAAGAGGTTTTGTTGGTCAGACAGTCCATGCAAACCATAGCCACCGTAGAACATAAAGATTTTAAACGATCCAATCCCATACTCCTCATACAGCATTTGTATCTCATCGATATGAGACGCGCTAATGGGAGCAATATGGTAGCCATAATCAACAAAAAAATTCCCTTGCGATAGTGCCAATACTTCTGGGAAAAAATCTCTGTAAGAACCGCCTTTATTGAGATAATACTGCCCTGTACGAATGTAATTTAGACTGGTAGTTACTCCTCCCATTGCTGCTGCTTTGCTTTCCGTCACAGCATCGCGATCGAGTGGTTGATAAATCCCTATGTGCATATGGGCATCCACAACCCCAGGAAAGCCCAGCAGGTTTTGGGCATCAAATACTTCTTTGCCTGCGTCTGGGCTAAGATTAGGAGCAATTTGAGCAAATTTTCCATCCTTAATTCCCAGATCGAGTAGTTCGACTGTATCCTGATGGGGACGAACTACCCGCACATTTTTGATAATTCTATCTAATACGGGAGTTTCAGACACGGTAGACCTCAGACTAAAATGAGTAGAGAAGCCAAAGTTTTAATACTTATAAGTATCGATGGATGAAGATTTTGGTTTAGTTAGGAATGCCAACATCGTATCGAAAGGCAGACTAATTGCGATCGCTATGTAACGATTTTTTTAGGAAATATTTATAAAATCAATTTCTTAAAATAATTAAGAGAGAATGTTAAACCACACTGGTAAGTTTACGAAAATAAGTTGAGAAAATGAGGAAGGTTGGAAGTTGAAAGCGTTTGACAAACCCATCCCAAAAGAGAAACTCGACATTGTTGAGAAGACTAGAGCTAATCTATTTGCTTGGCGCGGTCAGTTTTCACCACAACTTATTGAAGTTATATTAAGCACATATTGTTTATCTAATTCAGTTATTCTCGATCCGTTTGCAGGTAGTGGAACTGTTTTGCTAGAGGCTGGCATTCTCGAATTTGAAGCACATGGTTTTGAAATTAATCCAGCAGCTTTGATTCTTAGTAAAACGTATGAGTTTATCAATAACTATAACAGAAAGGAAGCTCTCAAAATTATTAAGAATTTAATCAACAAAGAATTTCCATTTAGAATTTTTGAAAATGGCAATCACATACAAAATTTATCAGAAAAATTAAAAAACATAAAGAGTAAACTAGATCGAGAAACGGCAAAGATATTTGATGCTTTAGTGATTCTTATTGATGTCGCAAATAATAAAATTACCAATGAATTTATACAATCAAAGTTTGCTGATTTGGTAAAGGTGATTGAGAATCTTCCTTACTCTAAACAACAAATAAAAGTAGGTCTGTCGGATGCTCGCTCTCTTCCGTTGAAAAACGATTGTATAGATTTTGTGATAACATCTCCACCATATATAAATGTATTTAATTATCATCAAAACTATCGTAGATCTGCTGAAATATTAGGATGGGATTTGCTAAAGATAGCGAAATCTGAAATCGGATCTAACCGAGCAAATAGAGGCAACCGATTTTACACAGTAGTCCAATACTGCTTGGATATAGCTGACACTCTGAGAGAGATTTCAAGAGTTGCAAAAGATGAGGCTCGAATAGTGTTTGTTATGGGACATAAATCTAATGTCCTTGGAGTACCTTTTTATAATGCTGATATCATTGAAAAAATAGGAGTAAGAGCAAATCTCTTTCAGAGAGTATTGAGGCAAAAAAGAGAGTTCAAGAATAAGTTTGGAGAAGTTATTAAAGAAGACATAATTAACTTTTTAAATCTAAATAATCAGTGTTGCAAGGAGGCGGTTGAACAAATTGCGAGAGAAGTAGCATTTGATGTATTGAAAAGTAGTCTTCCCTTAGTATCCTCGAAAAATCTTGAATTTTTAGAAGACGCAATTGATAAAGTTCGAGATATTGGAAGAACTCCAACTTTAGACAAGAGACTCTATATCTATCAACCCGATAAAGCTGCTCGCTTAACCAGCCTTAAGTCTTTAAAAGAAGTCCAATTTATGCCTGAACTTTCTCGCCCTCATTACACAAAACTTACTGCATGTCTCAACAATCCTCGTCTACTGAGTTAGGGCCAAGAAATACATTCTCTGGGCTTAGTTTCTTATCCTCTCTTGGAAATCCTGGTCAAGGTGGAGAACCAAACATTAGAACTAAAGACCAGGATTTTATACTTGGTAAAAAGTTATATCTGAAGTCATCATTCGACCCAGAATTTCAAGACTACAAGCTAATTGAATCACATCTTGGATATGTTTGTGCGGAATGCAAAACGAATCTAGATAAGACTATGTTTCAGGAGGCAGTAGCGACAAGCAGAGATTTAAAGATTGCTGTTCCTGGATCTTTATATTTCCTGATTTGTGAATTTCTTGATATGACACCAATTTCAATCATTTCAACTCAAATTGATGATGTTTTGATTGTGCGAAAAACAAAGCGTATCTCTTCCAATATTCGACAAGAGTATCGAACGCCAGAAGAAAGACAGCTTCATAGACAGGAATATGTAGATTTTTTGGATTCTTCTAGGTATTATTCTGATGTCTTTCAAAGAATGATCGATAAAATCCAAGCTCTAATTGACGATACAAGTCCATCGATAGAAAATGTTCTAGAGCAGGGGCATTTTTAATACTCTCTATGCTTCTTATTACCCATTACTCTGATAGTTAACGCAGGCGATGTACCCGATGCCGAAAGGTTATCTGTAGGAATTAGAGGTGGTCTGCGGCGGTTAAGCTAAGCTATTGTACTGCTTCGGTTGTGGGTTTTATAAGTTCTTGAAAGTTGGTCAGTTAGTAGGAATAAGATGCAAAATCTTAGACAGCGATCTACGATTGAATTAGGAGCTGAGTTCAAATGAGGACTGTCACCAATGCCAGAACAATTAGAAGAACGGATAGCTTATTTAGAAGCTATCGAGGATTGGATGTGAGAACAATGGTTACTTGCCAGCAGTACAACAATTTGCTTGGAGTATACTGTTGAAAGATCTTGATGGATTGCGAAGGGGACTTGCAGCCGCTCAACTCAATGGTTAAAAATCTTTTTATACTTACTATATAAATACTTTCTTATTCAATCATCTTTCGGAGAAAAAAACATGGCAAGTTTTAATAAATACCATCTAGATCCACAGCAATTTCCTTTTCTCAAAAGCCTTCAAGATAACTGGCAAGCGATTAGAGATGAGTTTACCTACTTTACTCAGAATGCATCTGATGAGGAGTTAAAATTCACTTATGATATTTTAGGACCTAAAAGTAAAACGATTAAAACTAAGGGGAATGCGAAATACAGTGCTTTTGGAATTTTATTTCAAGGTCTTTTTATCGAAGAATATATTCAAGTGCATCAAATAAAATATCCCGATTACAGTACGGATAAAGCTTCCGAAAAAGCACTGGCATTAAGAGAGAAATATTTTTCCAAGTTAGCTAAAGCGATCGCACAAGTAAACTCGCTCGAAGATAATATCATCAGAAATGTTTATTTTGGTACATTTCATCCAGGCTTAGATATCAAGCTTCATGTAAACTATAACCCTCATATGAATCGTGGTTATCTGGGATTAATCGTACCAGAGGGGGATGTAGCGATGAAAATATGCCACGATAAGCTTTATTGGCATGAAGGAAAATTCTTAATTTTAGATCACAGCTATCCCCACTGTCCGCATAATTACACCAATTATGACAGAACTGTTTTAGTTGTAGACTTTTTTAAACCAGATTGGCCTAGAGAGAAAGCGATTCAGTTTGAAAAAGAGCAAGTCACAGAACGGATGCAAGATAATCCTTACAGCTTAGGTGTTTTTGGCAAAAGCGATCGCGCTAAGGAAGAAGATTTTATTAAGTATGGTTTAGCTCATCAATTAGAGTGGGATAAAGCTTTAGCTTAAAAATAATCATTGAGCAGTAAGGTAAACCTAAGATTTGGGAATGAACGCAAAAACCTACAGGAAGTTAATAGCACAGCAATTCAACCAAGATTTTCAATCTGCCGTTGAAATTGTCGAAGTTCCTATTCCCAAACCTGCTGCTAGTCAACTTTTAATTCAAAATAAATTTGCTGGTATCAATAGTGGTTTTGATACTTTACTGTGTCAGGGGAAAGTTCCCTATGTTAACTTAACACCTCCCTTCGATTTGGGTGTAGAAGCTGTCGGCGAAGTGATAGCTATGGGAGAAAATATTCAAGATTTCCAAGTTGGTGATGCTGTTGTAACTACTGTGCGCGGAGGAGGTTATCGCGAATATCAAGTTATAGATGCCAATCTTCCCGTCAAAGTTCGCGAAGCAACACCAGAAGTATTAACTCTCATGCCTACAGGCATATCAGCTTTAGTGGCATTAGAAAAAGTCGGGGAGATGAAAAGTAATGAAGTAGTCTTGGTTACAGCAGCAGCAGGAGGAACAGGTCATATTGCAGTGCAGTTGGCGAAGTTAGCAGGTAATCATGTCATTGGGACTTGTGGTTCTGAAAAAAAAGCAGAGTTGCTTAAAAAATTGGGAGGCGATCGCGTTATCAACTACCGCACAGAAAATCTCGATCGCGTCCTCAAAACTGAATATCCCAATGGCATTAACTTAGTTTTTGACTGCGTTGGCAAACAAGTTTTTGATACTTGTGTCGAAAACTTGGCAATTCGGGGACGTTTAGTTGTGGTTGGTTTTATTTCCGAATATGGCAAAAATCTAGAGGAAGTGACGCAACCTCGCATTTATCACAAACTATTTTGGAAAGCTGCTTCTGTACGCGGTTTTCTCATGCCTCTCTATCAAGAATACGCTGCCGAAGCACGCGATCGCTTACTGAACCTTTTTTATTCTGGCAAACTCCAAGTTGTGATCGACCCAACTCAGTTTAATGGTATAGAATCCATTCCTGTTGCTGTCGAATATCTACTTAGTGGGCAAAATTGTGGCAAAGTAGTTGTCAGGTTTTAGTCCTGAAGGGAGTTGTCAAGATGGCAGAAAGTTCAGAAAATACTTTAAAAGTTGCCCATCAGGCTTTTGAAAACTTACAGCATGGTTTGGCAACAGGGGAGTGGAATCCTCTCTTAGATCTGCTCACAGAAGACTTTACTTTTTGGTTTCCTGTCGGTCCATATCACGGATTAAATGTTGGCAAGGAAAGAGCGCAAGCCTTTTTTCAATACGTTTCTGAAGTTTTTGGTCAAACAATTAGACTGACGAGTCTAGAACGCATTACCAGCAATGAGACGACAGTTGTGTTTGAGTTTACAGATGAAGGAATGATGTGGAAAGAGCCTTATAAAAATCGAATTGCAGTTTCCTTTGATGTGCGAGGAGACAAAATTTGTGGCTATCGAGAATACTTTGGTAGCGATGGTAAATCGAATTGAACAGATAATAACATTAGTGCAAGATTTATACATAGACTCTTGGTCTGTATATGGTTACTGAAATCCAAGACTTTGATGCCCAACACTGGGTCAAGACGCGCTCATCCCTTGATCGAAACCAATCGACCTTCCTAATCTGGATGGGGGCAATTTACGCTTTTGTCCCAGGTGAAAAGAGAAATCGCCTCTTTAAGATGGTAGGCAT
>CAYTUO010000138.1:0-10132 GCA_964441015.1 uncultured Pleurocapsa sp. | reverse complement strand
GTTCAATTATTAACGACTAAAAGTGGTATCCCTGTGGAGTTCGTCTTTCTGCCAGTATATTAAACAATCAACTCGTCACTATATTGAAACTGTATTTAGTGCGATTCCCAGTCTCTTCCCAAAATCAATTCATGCAGTAACTTATGAAGGATTTTTACTGAAAGTACAGGCCTTTATCTTGGCTTTTACTTTAAAACAAGCCTTTATCTAACTGGCAATACTAAAAAATCGATCGCCTCCAGGCGCGCTCTTGAGTGATCGCCTGGGGGCAAATCCACCAGAGTCGCATAACTAGCAACTTGGGTTAATAGGCCCTACACTGTCGAATTAGATTAGCTACTAACCCAGTCCACCCCGTCTGATGAGAAGCACCAATTCCTGCACCAATATCTCCGTGGAAATATTCGTAGAAGAGGATGAGATTGCGCCAGTGCGGATCGGTTTGAAACTTGTTACTATTGCCGTAAACTGGACGACGACCCGATGAATCTTGCAAAAAGATTTGCATCAAGCGTTGGGAAATCTCCTTAGCAACTTCTTGGAGGGTCATCCAGTTACCTGAACCCGTCGGACATTCTACTTTAAAGTCATCTCCTAAATAGTGGTAAAACTGTAACAATGACTCGATCAGCAAGTAATTGACAGGCATCCAAATCGGGCCTCGCCAGTTAGAATTGCCGCCAAATAAACCAGTACTCGATTCGGCCGGTTCGTAATCGACTCGATATTCGTATCCGTTTGCCTTGAAAATGTAGGGATGATCTTTATGATATTTAGACAAGGCGCGGATGCCGTAATCGCTTAAAAATTCGTTTTCGTCGAGCAATTTGCTCAAGATACGGCGAAACTTATCTGCTGGGTTGAACCAAGTGGGAGTGACGTAGCATAGCGCTAACAATCTTTTTGCACCAACGCCGCGAGTTTCCATACAAGCGACATTGCGCTTGAGATCGGGACGATGGCGGATAAACCATTCTAATCGTTTTTTGAAACTGGGCAGTTTGTCTAGGACTTCTGGTTCTAAAGGCGCGATCGCAAACAGGGGAATCAATCCGACCATCGATCGCACTTTCAGAGGAATGTGTTGTCCGTCCGGCAGGTGCAGCGCATCATAGAAGAATCCATCTTCATCATCCCAAAGTTGCGTTCCTTCTCCGCCAATATGGTTCATCGCATCGGCAATGTAGAGGAAGTGTTCAAAGAACTTGGTAGCGATATCTTCGTAAACGGGGTTGTCGAGTGCGAGTTCTAAAGCAATAGTGAGCATATTCAGACAATACATTCCCATCCAACTCGTACCGTCTGCTTGCTCGATGTGACCGCCTGTTGGTAAGGGTGCGCTGCGATCGAAGACACCAATATTATCTAACCCCAGGAATCCTCCTTGAAAGACATTTTTCCCTTCTGCATCCTTGCGGTTAACCCACCAGGTAAAGTTGAGTAAAAGCTTTTGGAAAACTCGCTCTAGAAATTGGCGATCGCACCGGCCATACATTTCCTGTTCGATCTTATAGACGCGCCAGGTTGCCCAAGCATGGACGGGTGGGTTAACATCGCCAAATGCCCATTCATAGGCGGGAATCTGACCGTTTGGGTGCATATACCACTCCCGCGTCATTAAGTCAAGTTGTCGCTTGGCAAAGTCAGGATCGACCATTGCTAAAGGAATGGCATGGAAAGCTAGATCCCAAGCAGCAAACCAGGGATATTCCCACTTGTCAGGCATCGACAGGATATCTTCGTTATGGAGGTGAATCCACTCGTGATTTCTGCCATTTTTGCGTCCTTCTGGCGGTTTGGAGGTAGCGGAATCACCATTGAGCCATTCATCAATGACATAATGATAGTATTGCTTGCTCCACAGCATCCCTGCTAATGCCTGTCGTTGCAAGTTTCGCTCGTCTTCTGATAGGTTGGGAGGCAAAATGCGATGGTAGAATTCATCTGCCTCTTGTTGGCGAGTTGGCAAGATCTTGTTAAATTCTTCTCCCAATAGTTGCTGATTGGTAGAGATGTCGTAGAGAACATTTTTACACAAACGCAAGTGTAAGGTTTGAGTTTCCCCTGCCTCTACCGTTAAGATATAGTGGACAGCCGCTTTAGTTCCTATTTGACTAGGATTGACTGCATCTGTTTGCCTGTTGACGACATAATGATTGATGCCGTCTTTGACATAAGGCGAAGCGTTTTCTGTCCCAAATAAGCGCTGATAGTTCGTCTCGTTTTCCGTAAATAATAGAGATGGGTTGCTTCCCTGGTGAGTGTTGCAATAGAGATAGAACTGTCCGAGAGTGGGATGAGTCGCTTCAATAATGCTCTCCCCTACTTGTTTGAGAAAAGGTTTTTTGGCATCCTCAGTCCAAGACCAAGTATTGCGAAACCAAAGAGTCGGTAATAAATGCAGATTTTTAGCTTCCGGGCCGCGATTAGTGACGCTAATTTTCATTAAAATGTCTTCAGGAGAAGCTTTGGCGTATTCAACCAAAACATCGAAGTAGCGATCGCCATCAAAAATACCCGTATCTAGGAGTTCAAACTCCAATTCCCCTCGGCCGCGACGCTGATTTTCCTCGACTAATTCAGTATAGGGAAATTCTTCTTGAGGATACTTGTAGAGAAATTTCTGATAGCAATGAGTCGGCGTGTTGTCAAGGTAGAAGTAATATTCTTTAACATCTTCTCCGTGATTGCCTTGGGGGCCCGTTAAACCAAATAACCGTTCTTTGAGGATAGGGTCTTTTTCGTTCCACAGAGCGATCGCCAAACACAACCTCTGATGATTGTCGGAAATGCCTGCAAGGCCATCTTCTCCCCAGCGATAGGCACGCGATCGCGCTCGATCGTGAGAAAAGTAATCCCAAGCTTCCCCAGTTGGGCTATAGTCTTCTCGTACCGTTCCCCATTGGCGATCGCTCAGATAAGGCCCCCACTTCTTCCAGTGCGCCTGATGAGTGCGAGATTCTTCGAGTCTTTTTTCCTCTGCTGTCATGGTTTTTCCCCTGTGCAAAGTTCCCTGCAATTCCTAGAATCTCTTATCTTCCTGAAATAATCCTGAGTCAGTTCTGACAAATTCCTAAAAGTTAGCTGAAGATTTAGCGATGCTGAGGAATGCGAAGGAAATGTATCTTGGAATTAACAATTAGAAAAAGGAGCAATGAGGTCGGGCTAAAATATAGTGGGCTGTAAAAACGAAACAGTCTAGGGGAGGTGCGCCAAATGACGGCTCTAAGTTTAACTGATCGAGAAATCGCCACTTTAACGCCAGAAGATGTAGCCGCTCTAGCTGCACGCCTAGAACGAGATGATTATAATGACCCTTTTGAGGGTTTGCAGGATTGGCATTTACTGCGGGCGATCGCGTTTCAGCGTCAAGAATTAATCGAACCCTATCTTCACCTGCTTGATCTCGAAGCTTACGACGAGGCCTAGCTAAGTTTAGCTCTGATCTCTTCAACCCGTTTGCGATTGACTCCTAAGTCGGATTGTCCGAGACGAGAAGCCGATCGCACGTGCATGACATTTTCATTTGGATCGAGATAAAATTCCACGTCATCGACATATCCCATGAGTTTGCTTTTAAATTCTGCATAGAGATAATTCTCAGTTTGTTCGATAATAGTGGTTCTCTCCATACTTTCGAGGACTTTTCTGAGATCGGCGATCGCGACAGTTGGCAAAGGCTCAATTTTTGACTTGGGATCTTGACTCTGAGAGTTGACACAATTAGGTGAACCCGGACAAGGTGCAAGTTTGCCGTTTTTTACGCCTAAATTAGTCGGTCTTTTTCCAGAAAAATTAAACACGCTTTTCACACTCCATTGTTGAAGACATCATAAAATTGACTAGTTCACCGATTAAAGAGACTTTTCCTAATCACCAATCCCCAATCCCCAATCACACTAAGCAGCCTTTGCCAATACAGTTTGATTAGTCAAGACTTCTAGTGCTGCTTGATACTGTTTATCGTCTTCGGTGCCGATTTGTTGATAACTAATGGGATCTTGAGAAACGACGCGATCAGGAACAATGCCCGCTTTGTGAATATCTTTGTGACTGGGCGTTTCATATTTAGCTACAGTAATTGCCAGTCCAGCGCCATCGGGCAACTCAAACAACGATTGAATTAAGCCTTTGCCAAAGGTCTTTTCTCCGACTAATACAGCCCTACTATTATCCTGTAAGGCACCAGCCAAAATTTCGCTAGCACTAGCAGTGCCCGGATTCACCAAAACAGCCAAAGGAGCCTTAGTTAACGCCGATCCAGATGCTGTAAAACTATCTAACATTCCCTGTCGGTTGACAGTATAGACGATCGCGCCTTCATCTAACCACAGACGAGCAATTTCAATTCCTGCTTGCAGTAAACCGCCAGGATTATTCCGCAGATCGAGAATATAGGCCTTAGCACCTTGTTTGTCTAAATTTTTGACGGAATGGGCAATTTCTTGGGCGGCATTGGCGCTAAATTGAGATAGGCGCACATAACCGATGGGAAAATTGGGCAGGCGATCGTCGAGGTTAGCAAAAACCGGACTCAAAGAAATGCGATCGCGCACGAGATCCAGTTTTCGGATGCTTCCTTCACTCGCGCCGTTGGGTTGGATCGTCAGAGAAACCTTAGTCCCGCTAGGGCCTCGCATTTTGGCTGCGGCTTCGTCTAAACTGAGGTTTGAGGTGTCTACTCCATCAATGGTGAGAATGCGATCGCGCGGTGCTAATCCTGCCGCTTCTGCGGGAGAACCTGCTAGGGGGGTCACGACTTCTAATTGTCCCGTTTCTGGGTTGATATTAATCTGTAGTCCAATCCCCGATAATTCCCCTGCCGTACTGACTTGCAAGTTATGATATTGGTCTGGTCTGAGCAAGCGTGTAAATGGTTCGTCTAGCGTCGCCAGCATTTCTTCAATTGCCGTGTAGGTTTCATCCCGACTAGAAAGCGGCTTTTTGAGGGATTTTTGCCGAACCAGCCACCAATTTTGGCTATTAAACGTCTCATCTAAATACGATTGATTAACCAGTCGCCAAGACTGTAACAATAACTTCTGTTCTTCTGTAAAAGCTGCCGCACTTTGCGTCCAACCGATTGAGCCGAGAAAGAGAGAGACAACAAATAGTAAAGTGACCCAAAAAGCGTTTTTTCTCATGTGGTAGATATCAAACTGACGTTTCCTCTTCTTCAAATATTAAACACTTTGACCCAAATTGGTTGAGCTTCTAGAATACATAAAACGGTAATTTAGTCAAGCTTTTGCGATCAATTTCTAGAAAAAAGCGGGCAAGTTGCCCGCCACCTTTGTTACTTAGAATTTTACGTCTTTTGAGAGAAGCTTTTGGCTATACCATCTGAGTTTGCTGCTCTTTTGCCAAGAACTTTTCTAACTCAGTCAGCGCTTCGTCATCTACTTTCGTCTGCATCGGACAGAACTTGGGCCCGCACATGGAGCAGAATTCCGCCGTTTTGTAAATATCTGCGGGTAAAGTTTCGTCGTGGTATTCCCTGGCGCGATCGGGATCGAGAGCTAACTCAAACTGACGATTCCAATCAAAATTATAACGGGCGCGGGACAATTCATCATCGCGATCGCGTGCCCCTGGACGATGGCGAGCAATATCTGCCGCGTGTGCCGCAATTTTGTAGGCAATCAACCCATTGCGAACGTCTTCTGCATTAGGCAGTCCTAAATGTTCTTTAGGAGTCACGTAGCACAGCATCGCCGTACCGTACCAACCCGCCAAAGCAGCACCGATCGCCGAGGTAATATGATCGTATCCTGGGGCAATATCCGTCACCAAAGGCCCCAAAACGTAGAAAGGTGCTTCGCTGCACTCTTCCATTTGTTTCTTGACGTTAAATTCAATTTGATCCATCGGGACGTGACCAGGCCCTTCTACCATCACCTGTACATCGTGTTCCCAAGCGCGACGAGTCAGTTGTCCTAGCGTTTTTAGTTCTGAGAGTTGCGCTTCATCGGAGGCATCGTGGGTGCAACCGGGGCGCAAAGAATCTCCTAAACTGAAAGATACGTCGTACTTCTTGAAAATTTCGATAATGTCGTTGAAGTGGGTATAAAGGGGGTTTTGCTTGTGATGATGAAGCATCCACTTAGCGATAATTCCGCCACCGCGAGAAACAATCCCCGTAAGGCGATTTCTGACAAGCGGGAGGTATTCCATGAGAATTCCCGCATGGATGGTCATATAATCGACCCCTTGTTGAGCGTGTTTTTCGATCACGTGGAGGAAGTCATCGGGAGTGAGATTTTCGATAGTGCCGTGGACGCTTTCTAGTGCTTGATAAACGGGTACTGTGCCGATGGGGACTGGAGAAGCATTAATGATTGCGGTGCGAATTTCATCTAGATTACCGCCGCCAGTGGATAAGTCCATGACGGTATCAGCACCATATTTGACTGCCAGTTTCAGCTTGTCTAATTCTTCATCGATATTGGAAGAGTTAGGAGAAGCGCCAAGATTAGCATTCACCTTGCATTTGGAGGCAATGCCAATACACATCGGTTCTAAGTTAACGTGATTGATATTGGCGGGAATAATCATCCGTCCCCGTGCCACTTCGTCACGAATTAACTCTACGGGTAAATTTTCCCGTTTAGCGACGTAGTGCATTTCTTCGGTAATCATTCCCTGACGAGCATAGTGCATTTGGGATACATTGCTCTGTCCACGTCGCTTGACGGCCCATTCTGCTCTCATATTACTTTCCTCGCTAAACAGCTTCCCTACGCTGGTATTACCCAGTCTCAGGTTCTAAGGGACTATCTCAGCCTGGATCGACCAGACACCCCTAGCTACAGTTGGAAATTGTAGCACTGAAATAGATGTCTCGGCGATCGCAATAAGATATAAAAAAATAACTTGAACTTATGACCAAACAACTACCCGAAACAGAAGTGACGTTTACAGTGGCAATTCCTGAAATTCCTGAAATTCACAGAATAGAAGCAGAAACCAAGGCAAAAGAAGCTTATGTGATGACCTTGCTTCGACACGGGGATATTAGCGCTGGACGAGCAGCAGAATTACTAGAGATCGAGCGCTGGCAGCTTTCTGATTTAATGGACGAGTATGATATTTCCCCTTTTCCTAGTCAAACTAAGGCAGAGTTAGAATGCGAAGTCGCAGAAGCTTTGCGTACTCTGGAGAAAAATCGAAAGTGATTGTTGTTTCCGATACTACGCCTTTGAGCGAATTGGCAAAGGTTGGATTAATAAATTTGCTGCGGGATGTCTATGGACAAGTCATAATTCCTCAGGAAGTCTACAATGAAGTTACTACGGGAAATCACCCGGCGGTAAAAGAAATACAATCAGCTACCTGGATAACAATACAGTCACTCAGCAACTCAGAAAAAGTATCTACCCTCAAAGAAGCAACAAATCTTGGTTGGGGAGAATGCGCTGCAATGATTCTAGCTGAAGAGTTAAAAGCCGATCTCTTACTAATAGATGACTTGAAGGCGCGTCGAGTTGCTTTGTCCCGCAATCTGCCTATTATCGGCACAGTCGGCACTTTATTACTGGCTAAACAACTAGAATTGATATCCAGTGTCAAAGAAGTGCTAGATGCTCTTATTGTTCGGGGTAAACGTATTAGTCCAAGACTTTATCAAGAAACTTTAGCGGCTGCACAAGAATAAACAAAAGTAGTACCAAAAGCGATCGCTCTTTTATCCTGATTAGCTATCATGAGGCTGAGATGCTTGCAACAGAGGTCAGGCCTATGCAAAATTCCCCTTTAACGTGCCTCAATTACATCGACGGTCAATGGATGCCCGCTCAAACCAAAGATACCGCAGAAAGTCGAAATCCGGCTGATTGGCGAGAGCTTGTCGCAACTTTTCCCCGCTCTACGAATAGTGATGTGGATGCAGCAGTGGATGCGGCACGTCGCGCTTACCGCACCTGGCGCACAGTTCCTGCACCAGCGAGAGCAGAATTAATTTTTCGAGTAGGCGAACTGTTATCGCAAAAGAAAGAAGAACTGGCCTATCTGATGTCTCGCGAGATGGGCAAACCTCTACCGGAAACGAGAGGAGACGTACAAGAAGGAATTGATTGTGCCTTTTACTACGCGGGAGAAGGCCGCCGTTTATTCGGACAGACAACCCCTTCCGAACTCAATAACAAGTTTGCTATGGCGATGCGGATGCCGATTGGCGTTTGCGCCTTGATTACCCCTTGGAATTTTCCTATTGCGATTCCTTGTTGGAAAGCGATGCCTGCACTGGTTTGCGGCAATACCATCATCCTTAAACCCGCTAAAGATACCCCTGCTTGCGCTACTTTCTTGCTGCAAATTTTACACGAGGCAGGGTTTCCGCCTGGAGTCGCGAACTTGATACATGGTTCTGGCGGGGAAGTGGGTCGAGCATTGGTCAACCATCCAGGAATTGACTTGATTTCTTTTACGGGATCTTCCAAGACGGGTGCAGAAGTGGGGGAAGTTTGCGGACGCACTCACAAGCGTGTTTGTCTGGAGATGGGGGGCAAAAATGCTCAAGTGGTCATGGAAGATGCAGACTTGGAGTTAGCACTCGAAGGGGCACTCTGGGGCGCTTTTGGTACGGCAGGACAACGGTGTACTGCTACCAGTCGTTTGATTTTGCACCGCGAGATTAAAGCAGAGTTTACCCATCAATTGTTGGAAAAAACGGCAAAGTTGCGCTTGGGGCATGGCATCGATGCGAGAACGGATGTGGGGCCCTTGATTAATTCGGCGCAAAGAGAAAGGGTGAGACAGTATGTGGCGATCGCTCGCCAAGAAGGTGCAAAGATTTTAGTAGGGGGAGAAATCGCTAGAGAAGAGGAATTACAGTACGGCTATTTCTTTCAACCGACCATCTTCGATGAAGTGACTCCCCAGATGCGAGTTGCCCGCGAAGAGATTTTTGGGCCCGTGGTATCTTTGATTGAGGTGAATTCTTTTGAGGACGCGATCGCTATTCTCAATGATACTCCCTATGGTCTTTCTTCTTCTGTCTACACTCGCGATGTCAATCGAGCATTTCAGGCGATGCGGGATATTGAAGCAGGAATCACTTACATCAACGGGCCGACTATCGGTGCAGAAGTGCATCTTCCCTTTGGTGGCATGAAGCAAACAGGAAACGGTCACCGAGAAGCAGGTAGTGCTGCGCTGGATGTTTTTACTGAATGGAAGACGGTTTATGTCGATTTTTCCGGGCACTTGCAACGCGCTCAAATTGATAATCGATAGTAAATTAACTGATTTATGCATTTAAGTTTGAATTATTGTTAGCACTTTGCAACTTAGGTGAAATACACTCAGAAAAATGTCTGATGCATAAATTTCCACACTTTAAGGATGAAAAATTATGGCAGCGTGCCCTGACGCATCGTTCCTACGTTAACGAACATCCCGAAACTAACGAACATAACGAACGCTTAGAATTTTTGGGAGATTCAGTCCTGGGATTTCTAGTCAGTGAATTTTTTTATGAGCGTTATCCCCATCTAAGCGAAGCTCAATTGACTCGCCTACGTTCTAACTTAGTGGACGAGACACAATTAGCTAAATTTGCTACAGAACTCGGTATCGGGGACTATATGAAACTCGGTAAAGGCGCACAGAAAGATGGCGGTCGTCAAAATCCTGCTTTGTTGAGCGATACATTTGAAGCGATTATTGGCGCGTACTTTCTCGATTCAGGACTTGAATCCGTTCGCGAATTTGTTCGGCCTCTGTTGTTATCAGTTGCTGATAGCATCGTCTTTTCTCAGTCTGATACTCATTGCGAACCCCTGATCGATGTGAAAAATCGCTTTCAGCAATGGGCGTTAAAAGCATTTGGTTGCAATCCCGACTATTTTTTAATCGAAGCATCCGGGCCCGACCATGCAAAAGTCTTTACTGTCGGTGTGCGCGTCAACGGTACAGTATATGGGATTGGCACGGGTCGCCGCAAGCAGGATGCAACTAAAGCCGCCGCAGAAGCAGCATTGAAACAAATTTTGTCTGATTGAAAGCGCGATCACCTGAATTTATATCAATTGCCTTTAAGTGTGGGGAGTGTGGGGAGTGTGGGCAGAGGGGGGAGAGGGGGGGACAAGGGAGAATATTGTACAGACGTTGCAGTGCAACGTCTCTACGACTC
>CAYTUO010000137.1:6326-10169 GCA_964441015.1 uncultured Pleurocapsa sp. | reverse complement strand
GGTCGGTGTCCAACCTAACTCCTTAAATTTATCCTGACGATAGGCAATCAGAGTACTTCCCCAGCGATAAGGGGCCCCCCAAATTTGACCCTTTTCATCAGGTTGACCTTGCTCATTTCGCTTAACTAATGTATGCCAATGAGAAGATAATTTCTGCCATTGGGCTAAATCGTTTATGTTCAAAGGTTGGATTAATTTGGCAACAATTGCTTGTTCTAACCAATAATCTCCTAAAGTTACTAAATTTGCGGAAATTTTTGTCTGTTTATTCATAAAAGGGAGTCGTTCTTGCCAAGTCTCCTTGACTTGAGATTTTTGTTGCCAAGTTTGTAGCAAACTAAAGATATCTTTTAATTGCGCTTCTGGTTTGAAGGTTAGGGTTTTTCCTGACGAAATTTGCCGATAAAATGCCCCAATTAACTGCGGCGGGATAGAACCTTTTAGGAGCAAAACTTTTAAAGCAGCTTCGCGATCGCTGCAAGCAGTTAACCATTGAGAAAGTGCGATTGTTCCAGCACTGATTAAAAAGGAACGACGAGTAAGCATTACTAATTATTGATTACTGACTACTGACTACTGATTACTGATTACTGATACTAGAGGGGATTGTATCCTTTAATTAAGAGTAATGAAGCAATCGTTAAATGAATCAGGAATCCTTAAAGTTTCTTGTTGATTACTCATAGGATGAAAGAAATGAACTGATATAAGTTGGTAATCCTATGGATACGCTACAACAGCAAATTCTTGAGTTAGATCGCAAAGTCGAGCAAATACACGAAATAGTCGAGCGTCTCAGCGATCGAATCGCCGCAATCGTTCTGGACAAACAAAACTCCTCAGAAAGCGAAATAGCGTACCTGCCGAACAAAATTCAAATGAGAAGTGCAGTTGGTAACGGAAACGGGCACTTTAAGTCTCTTGTGGAACATAAAGACATTCTGGTCGATGACCATGAAGGACGAATCCATCTCAACCCAGCTAGCGAGCAAGCGTTGTCTTCCGATATTCAAATCCGACGACTGACGGCACAGCTAACCGCCGCTTATAATCGGATCGCTACCTTAGAAGAACAATTACTCGCTTGTCGGATGAGTTCTTAGCCGCTTTCTTTACCTTAACTTTTGCGTCCTATCGCCTGACCTCTGAATTAGTACAGCACGGCGGAAATAAACATACTATTCAAAATCGTCAAAAGTCTCATCTTGTAAGCATTTTGAATTTTGAATTTTGAATTTTAATTTTTGAATTCCGCGAAGCGGTATTAGTTACTTCCAGGAGCCGTCGTGTTAGGAGCGGGAGGTACTCCGGGAAGCGCTTGATTATAGGGATTGACTTGAGAATTTCCTAGCCCTGGATTGGAAGTAGGGGGCAGATTCTGCGGCAGAGAATTAAAATATCCTCCTGGCAAATTGGTTCCTGAAGGAAAAGCGTTGTTATTAGGAAAAGAAGACCAATCGTTTGTCGATTCCGACTCGCCGGGTAAAGTCGCTAGTGCTACGCGATCGCCGCCAACCGAGCGCAGTGTATCCAACACCTGAATCACTTCGTTGTAGCTGGCATTTCTAGAAGCGTGAAGCACCATCAGTCCACCAGGATTAAACTGATGATAATTTTTTAGTGCCTGAAAAAGCTGATTTCTGGTGACAAGCTGCTGTTCGACATAGACTTGTCCCAAATCGTCTAAGCTAACAACCAACATCTCTCGCATCTGGGGATTTCCCGTGCTAGCTTTGGGTAAATTTAAGTTGATTGCCTGCTGGCGCGAAAGACCGACGGCTGCCAAAATAAAAAAGGTCAAAATGCAGAAAATCACGTCAATCATCGGGACAATTTCGATCCGTACCTCCTGATCGAGCGAGCGATCTTGCCACAGCTTGAAAGGACGTGCTGGTAAGGCGAGGGCAGCAGCACGAGTCGTTTTTTTGGCAGAAATGTTTTTTGTCATGCGATTTTCGAGGGTGAGCGAGCGGTATTGTCTTCTATCTTAGCTATCGAGTGTCTCCGACGTTTCCAGGTTAGCACTGAAAGAATAGGACTGCTCCTGTACATCCGTCCAGCGTTGCCGATAAATCAATTCCAATTCGCTTCCCGCCCGGCGAAATAGCCTGACTTGATTAGACCATAATCCTTGAAAGAATCGATAAAATGCCAAACTGACAATGGCAACAATCAGTCCTGTTGCCGTAGAAATTAACGCTTCGCCAATCCCTAACGTTACGCCGGCCGTGGAAGCTGTTCCCAAATCGCTAATCTGAATGGAGCCAAGGGAATTAATTAAACCTAATACCGTCCCTAATAATCCTAATAGCGGAGCAAGGGCGATGACGGCCTCTAGAATTTTGTCTCCTCGTCGCATCAAGGCTAATTCATCGTCGGCGGCCGATTCTAGCGCTAGGTGAAAAACTTCTGGATCGGGGTTGGAGAGTCGTAGGGGAGCATAGAGAAAGTTCCCCATCGGATGATTTCGGCGATCGCGCGCGACTTTAGCGACCATATCCCAGTTGCGGGCTGCTGTCTCCATTATTTGGTTAAGAACTTGTCCTTCTTTTACCAACACTCTGCCCCAAAACCAAAGGCGTTCGAGAATTGTACTGAGAGTGAGAATAGATAGGAACAGCAGGGGCCACATGGCTGGCCCGCCTTTTTGCATTAATTCTGGCAAGTTCACAGTTTCTATTAACCTCCGTTGCGTTCCCCCTACAGTTTACGATCGAACAGCTAGATATAGCGTTTCTTAAATCAGTTACGTTGTCAACATTCTAACCACCGCCATCAGGATTGCTCTTTAGCGTCATTATGGTAGTAGGAGATAAAGATTGTCATTTCCCCATTCACTCAATGAAAGCAAAAGCCGCGATCGCTACTTGGACGATAATTCTCTTAACGATTTTGAGTGGGTTAAGTTCCCACTTAGATAGTATTGCCTTCGCCTCTCATCCCCAGTTTATGAACTCTTCATCCAAACAAACCCACTCAGACGTAAAATTGGTCAGTGCCAATACCCTATTTGGGTTTAAGCTGTTTTCGGAAATTGTCAAAACTAGTAAAAATCAAAATGTTTTTGTCTCGCCTACCAGTGTCGCGATCGCGCTCTCGATGCTCTACAATGGCGCAAGCGGTACGACTCAACAGGAAATGGCAGATGTTTTATCCCTACAGGGCATCGATCTCAAAGACATTAATGCGGCTAACGAGTCTTTAGGGCAATCTCTGCAAAAGGCCGATGCCAAAGTCCAGATAGCGATCACTAATTCTCTGTGGGCAAAACAAGGTTTCTCTTTTCAGCATCAATTTCTCAAAAATAATCGGCAATTCTACAATGCACAAGTCACCAGTTTAGATTTTGCCAGTCCAGAAGCCGTGGGCATTATTAACCAATGGGTTGAGGAAAGCACTCAGGGCAAGATCCCTCAAATTATCGAGAGCATTAACCCAAATGACGTGCTGTTTTTGATAAATGCCATTTATTTCAAAGGCAATTGGACAAACCAGTTCGATAAAAATCTCACCACCCAACAGCCATTTTATCTATCCAATGGAACCTCGAAACAACATCCGCTCATGTCTGGCCGAGGGGAGTACCGCTATTACGAAAACGAGCAGTTTCAGGCAGTCAGCTTGCCTTACGGAAGTCGGCGACTGAGTATGTACGTTTTTCTGCCCAAAAAGAACAGCAACTTAGAGGCTTTTCTCGGACAGTTAAATAGCAATAATTGGACTCAGTGGTTATCTCAGTTTAGAAATCGAGAAGGATTGGTCAAAATTCCCCGTTTTAAGCTGGAATACGAGACTGAACTCCAAAATGCTCTCGCGGCTTTGGGAATGAAGACGATGTTCGAC
>CAYTUO010000137.1:0-6316 GCA_964441015.1 uncultured Pleurocapsa sp. | reverse complement strand
TACCAATCTCACTTCCGAGCAAGTAAAAGTCGATCGCGTCAAACACAAAACCTTTGTTGAAGTCAATGAGGAAGGCACAGAAGCCGCAGCCGTTACTTCGATAGGCATTCAAGTCACTTCGGCGATGCCAGCGAAAGAACCATTTACTATGATTGTCGATCGCCCCTTCTTCTGCGCGATTAGAGATGATCGAACAGGAACGGTTTTATTTATGGGTGCTATTGTCGAACCCAAGTCTTAACCGCGTTCATCATAGCAATCCTATTTAACTGAATTGAGCAAGAAGTCCCCCTTTTCGGCGGCGAGTATGTCACATTATGAAGACAGATCGAAGTGCGAGCGTCTCGATCGCGCTCATGATACCCGCACTACGATGGTTCACCAATTAATTAGGATTGTTACACCACGCACTTTGATCTACATCGCTGCAACTTTCAGGCAATAGGCAATAATTTTGCTTTGCTCTTAATCCGATTCATGGAACAAGCATTCCCGCAAGGGTTTTGTAGATTCTCGACTTACGTCTGTCCGAGGGGATGGCAGATTCAGTTAATGAATTAAATCTTGAACGCGCTCTACCAACAACTTACGTCAGGTTTTTGCAACTAAACTGACGCTGAATGTTTTTAGATGAATCGATTACGCAGTTAAGGCTTCTTGAGACTCCTCAAGTTCTGAATCGCCCTCAATTTGTTTCAAGTGAATGTGTTTGTAACCGAGTTTAATGACAAACTCATCTCCGGGTTTTAATCCCATTTGCTCGGTGTAAGTCGAGCCGATAACTATTTGACCATTTTTGTGAACGCTAACGCGATAAGTGGGTTCTCTTCCGCGTCCATCTTTTGCACCGCCTGGCTCTAGAGGAACGCCTTTTGCTGCTAAAACTGCATCATAAAAATCAGTTAAATTAACACGGACTTGTCCGTCTTTAGTTGTGCAATACCCACAGCGCTTTGCTGTTTCTCTCCGAGGCAGATGGGATAGCTCTTTTACTTTTTGAAGTAGTGCTTTTCCTGTTAAGGGGGTAGTAGCGTTTTCACTCATAATGCTCTCAATCTTCCTTCCTTTTTCTACTAATTGTCATTTGACTTTTGTTGTTATGATTCATCTTATCAAAAATATAACGTTATCTGCTTAAACTAGTAAAAAAAAATTTCAAGAATTATGAATTTGAGAATAAAATGCTTAGATGAAGTCTTCTCGAAGGAAATCTCTAGTCTCAAGAGCCGCCAAGAGTAATTTCAGTAGAAGATTACAAAGAAATTTAGTCGATCAGCAAACCAAATAAGCGCAATAAAGTAGAATCAAGGTGAGGCTCGGATGTTTGCCAAAGGAGCGCCTTGAGTAAATATACTGATGGAAAGACAGTTAATTGACTAACACGAGTGTCTGAAAGTTTCAGTAAGCTTAAAGTAGTGCGATCGAGAGGGGAGTTATTTTCCCGATATTAAAGATTTTTGAAGTAATGATTGAACAATTGTAACCATGCAAGTCCTCTTTAAAATTCTTCGACAGCCGCCCAACAGTGCGCCAAGATTTCAGACTTATCCCTTAGATGTGGAGCCAGGAAATACTATCTTAGACTGTCTCAATCGAATTAAATGGGAACTCGATGGAAGTCTGGCATTCCGCAAAAATTGCCGCAATACCATTTGCGGTAGCTGCGCCATGAGAATTAACGGTCGATCTGCCCTTGCTTGCAAAGAAAATATTGGCAGTGAACTAGCACATTTTTCCCAACAATCGGATGCTCAACTGCCAGAAATTACCGTGGCCCCGATGGGCAATATGCCAGTCATGAAAGATTTAGTCGTCGATATGACTAGCTTTTGGGACAATTTAGAAGCAGTCGATCCTTATGTTAGTACCAGTGCCAGGAAAATTCCAGAACGGGAATTTTTACAGACTCCCCAAGAGCGATCGCGCCTCGATGCATCAGGTAATTGTATCTTATGCGGTGCCTGTTATTCCGAATGTAATGCCCGCGAGGTCAATCCCGATTTTGTCGGCCCTCACGCCTTGGCAAAAGCCCAGCGCCTGGTAGCAGACTCCCGCGACGATGCCGCACAATCCCGTCTAGAAAAGTATAACCAGGGCACTCAGGGGACTTGGGGCTGCACTCGCTGTTATATGTGTAATGCTGTCTGCCCGATGGATGTTGCGCCGATGGATCGAATTGGCGAAATTAAACAGGAAATCTTAGCGCACAAAGATGCTCAAGCAAGTCGTTCGATTCGCCACCGCAAAGTTTTAGTCGATTTGGTCAAACAAGGGGGATGGGTTGACGAGCGCAAGTTTGGCTTATTTGTGGTAGGAAATTATTTTCGCGATCTGCGCGGGTTACTGAGTATTGCCCCCCTGGGATTTCGGATGCTCTGTAGCAGGAAGTTTCCCCTGTCCTTTGAACCCTCAGAAGGCACTCAAGAAGTGCGATCGCTCATCGAATTAGTTCAAGGGAGCGATCGGTGATTAGGGATTAGGGATTAGGGATTAGGGATTAGTGATTAGGAGATTGGGAAAATTCCCAGTCACCTTCTCACCTATCACCAGTCACCTATCACTATCTATCTACCGACCCCATAATAATGTCGATACTGCCGAGAATCGCTACAATATCTGCTACTTTAACCCCTTTGAGAATGTGGGGTAAAATTTGCAGGTTATTAAAATCGGCTGCTCGAATTTTCCAACGCCAAGGGAAAACATCATCGTTACCGACAATAAAAATACCCAATTCTCCTTTGCCGCTTTCCATGCGGACGTAATGCTCACCTTTGGGAATTTTAAAGGTTGGTGCCACCTTTTTGGCTATGTATTGATAATCGAAGTCGTTCCACTTCGATTTTTTCCCTTCCGCCATCCGCTTCGCTTCCAGATTTTCATAAGGCCCCCCTGGGAGTCCTTTTAGGGCCTGACGAATAATTTTAATCGACTCGCGCATTTCCCGAATTCGCACGAGATAACGAGCAAAACAGTCGCCTGCTGTTTCCCACTGAACTTCCCAGTCGAAGTCGTCATAACATTCGTAATGGTCAACTTTCCGTAAATCCCACTTCACTCCAGAAGCCCGTAACATAGGGCCCGAAAGACTCCAGTTAATTGCTTCCTCGCGGGTAATCGTTCCTACGCCTTCAACACGGCGGCGGAAAATGGGGTTGTTGGTGATTAGCTTCTCGTACTCGTCAATTGTTGGATCCATGTAATCGCAGAAATCTTCGCACTTATCGACCCAACCGTAGGGCAAATCGACCGCTACGCCGCCAATACGGAAATAGTTATTATTAATCAACCGCATCCCAGAAGCAGCTTCCCAGAGATCGTAAATCATCTCCCGTTCGCGGAAGATATAGAAGAAAGGAGTCTGGGCACCTACATCAGCCAAAAATGGACCCAACCACAACAGGTGATTGGCAATGCGGTTGAGTTCCAGCATGATGACGCGGATGTATTGGGCGCGTTTGGGAACTGGAATGTCGGCTAACTTTTCTGGTGCATTGACGGTAATCGCCTCGTTAAACATCCCCGCCGCATAGTCCCAACGGCTAACGTAAGGAACGTACATGACGTTCGTGCGATTCTCGGCAATTTTTTCCATCCCTCGGTGGAGATAACCGATGACGGGTTCGCAATCAATTACATCTTCGCCATCAAGCGTGACGATTAAACGAAGTACCCCGTGCATTGAGGGATGGTGGGGACCCATGTTAAGCACCATGGGTTCGGTTCTGGTTTCAATTTTTGCCATACGCTAGCAAGTTTTCCTTCAGTAAGAGAGACCCTGTAGGCGATCGCTGCTATTTTGGTAATATTATATAAGGAATAGTTGTTTTCTTGCGCTCATTACTAGTAATAAAAAAAATAAGAATTTACTAATGGTATAGAAAAGCGATCGCCTATTAATTAAATGTTTCTATTTGAATGAAGCCAAAAAGTCTAGTTTTAAACCGTTCAAAGTATATCTTTTGCTAATGCCGTGCTAAAATTGCAGTAAAGAATTATTTTCGGCGGTGTAATTCGTTTACAAGCGTATCTCCGAATCTAACTCTCTACACTCTTTGATTCGAGAGATAGTCTATGTCTATTTTTATCGGTAATCTATCCTACGAAGTTACACAAGATGACCTCAAGGAAGTCTTTGCAGAGTACGGCACAGTTAATCGCGTTCAAGTGCCTGTGGATCGGGAAACGGGTAAAGTACGAGGGTTTGCCTTTGTAGAAATGGGGACAGAGGCAGAAGAAGCTGCTGCTATTGAAGCCCTAGACGGTGCCCAATGGATGGGTCGTGACTTGAAGGTGAGCAAGGCGAAGCCTCGCGAAGAAAGAAACTCTTCTGGTCGCGGCTCGACGAACAGAGGTGGTTCTACTCGACGTTACTAAATATTGAGATTAAGAATTTCGCTCTAATTGGCTTATGACGTTGGATTGCTCCTCCTTATTCAGCCCAAATTTAGCCGATTTAGAACAGGAGATAGGATGAATATTAAAGAACTTTTAAGCCGATATGCAGCAGGACAGAGAGATTTTAAAAATTTAAACCTAATTGCGGTAAACCTGCGAAATATGAACCTGAGTGGTGCAGATCTCAGTGGTGCAGATCTTAGGGGTGCCAACCTGACGAGGACGAATTTAAGCCATACAAATCTCACCAATGCAACCCTGAAAGGGGCAAATTTAACTCAAGTCAATTTGACACAGGCAAACCTGAGTTATGTAGACTTGAGTGATGTAAACCTCAGCTATGGCAACCTAACGAGGTCAAATTTAAGTCATACAAATCTCACCAATGCAATCCTGAGTGGGGCAAATTTAACTAAAGTCAATCTGACAGAGGCAAACCTAAGTCATGTGGATCTCAGTGATGTGGATCTCAGCCAATCCAACCTGCATGGGGCGAGCGTGCCGGATGGGGGAAGTTCTAGTTTGATATCTAAATAATTTTTCACCCTGCTTGCTCGACTAATCCAGCTAATTTTGAAAGGGAGATAGGATGACCCAGGTAATTCTTGGCGAGACTGAAGGAATTGAGTCAGCCCTGCGTCGATTTAAGAGACAAGTTACCAAAGCAGGAATTTTTCCTGATATGAGGAAGCATCGTCACTTTGAAACACCCATTGAAAAACGCAAGCGCAAAGAACTTGCCAAGCACAAGCAGCGGAAGAGAGGGAAATCTTTCCGCGCTTAAAGAAGAAGAACTACGGAAGCACAACCTTCTTTGCTAAGCCCAACATCTTCAGAATTTGAATGACCCACCAAGTCATATCAATTTCCCACCATTTCAACCCGGCTTTTGCCACATGGGGATGAGCGTGATGGTTGTTGTGCCAGCCTTCTCCGTAAGTGAGAATAGCAGCCCACCAGAGGTTGCGCGAGTTGTCTTCCGAGTCAAACGTGCGGTAGCCCCACATATGGGTGACTGAGTTGATGAACCAGGTGCTGTGCCAGAGCAAGACTGCCCTTACAAACATGCCATAGATGACAAACGACCAGCCTCCAAGCAGGTACAGCAAGACTCCCAGAGGAATTTGGAGCAGCAGGAAGTAGCGGTTCAACCAACGGTAGAACGGATCTCGCTCTAAATCGGGGGCATATCGTTTATAGGTTTCGTAGTTAAAAAATTCTGCTCGCGGGTAAAACAGCCAGAGCATATGGCTCCACCAAAAGCCTCGTTGGGCAGAATAGGGATCTTTGTCTTTATCTTCTGTATGAGCGTGGTGCTGGCGGTGTCCGGCTACCCAAAAGATGGGGCCGCCTTGAAGGGCAAGTGCGCCAATGGTTGCCAGGATATATTCCAACCACTTGGGAACCTGGAAGCTGCGGTGAGTTAGCAGGCGGTGATACGCCAAGCAAATGCCGATGCTACCCAAGAACCAGTGGAGACATATTGCTACTCCCAGCGCCGACCAAGAAAAAAACCAAGGAGCTAACAGAGCTAGCGCGTGAACGGTTCCAAAGAATGCCACGCTAATCCTGCTCAGCCTGAGCGCGGGCGATCGCTCAAGAGTAGTGTCAACGGAATTGGAGGTCATAAATATCCTTGTTATCTGTCAGAAATAAACCAGTACAGAAACACGCGGTACTGGTTAGCTCGACTCTATGTACGCTGGCTAAAACTTCAGATTGCTAAAGAAGACAGTTACAATAGGAGAAGAGATGCAAGTGTTACTTACATTTTTATCCTAACAGCCAGGCTTCATTTTTGCAAGTGATACTTGCATTTTGCCCATGCCTTCTCAACGGAATCCAACTCGACAGCGTTTAATTAGCGCAGCGCTTGAGTTATTTGCCTCTCAGGGAGTGACCGAAACCACAACTAAAC
>CAYTUO010000136.1:0-10181 GCA_964441015.1 uncultured Pleurocapsa sp. | reverse complement strand
GGCAAATTTGTCGGGAGCCGATTTACAGGGTGTCAATATGAAAGGGGCCGATCTGGTGCGAGCTAATTTGAGCGGCGCGAACCTCAAAGAAGCGAATTTGCGGGGTGCCGATTTGCGCGGTGCCGATCTCAGTCGAGCTAATCTCAAAGGCGCTTGGCTCACAGAAGCCAATCTCACTGGTGCGAAATTAATGGGCGCTAACCTGAGCAATGCCAACTTAGTGCGTGCCCAGATGGTACAAGCAGAAATGTCAGAAGCCAATTGTCAGGGGGCAAATATGACTCATGTCATGCTAACGCGAGCTAACCTGACTCTGGCTAACTTGCGCTTGACAAGAATGAATCAGGCGGATCTCAGTCGAGCAAATTTGGCTGATGCAGATTTGAGCGAGGCGGAGTTGATTGGAGCCTTTTTTGCTAGAGCTAACTTGGTTGGAGCGAATCTGAGTTATGCTACGCTTCTTCAATCTGACTTGATGAGTGCTAATCTGACAGGGGTTAACTTGACAGGCACTACTATGCCTGACGGGAAAGTTCATGCTTAGTCGATACTGTGCGCTCTGATGCCAGTTGCTCGCTCAACCACTGAATTTCATGCTCGACCATCGCTCTATGTCTTTGCCAAGCTGCTGCTTGGTAGGGATCGTCTGGTAAGATTTCCATCTCTTGGTTTTCCAGACGCAACCGACAGACCATCAGGCGATGTTCAAGTAATTTAATCCGTTCTTCTGGTTCTAAGTGACTGAAAAAACGTTTACCGAGCGATTTCTGCCAAAAAAGCCAGAAAGTGAATCGTAATATCAGATCCGTTTATTGTAGTGCGAGCGTCTCGCTCGCTTCTCAGGGTGCCTGCACTGCTTAAGTTATGGTTATTTAGTCGGATTTGCTATAAGTCCGAAAAAGAGGCTGGAAATAGGGAAAACATCCATAAATTTTCTCCTATCCCATCCTCTCGTCAGTTGATGGCCTTCTATTCTTCTAATTCAACTTCCTCAGCGTCTTCATCAGTGGTTGAAGAAGCGAAACTTACAGCCCCGATGTCGAGTTTTTCACGCACTTGTTGCTCGACTGTATTGGCAATTTCGGGGTTTTCTTCCAAATATTTGACGGCGTTATCCCGTCCTTGGGCAATATTTTCGCCTTTGTAACTGTACCAGGCACCTTTACGGCTAACTACATTTGTTTGCTCTGCCAAGTCTAGCAGACAGCCCACCTTGGAAATGCCTTTGCCAAAGATAATGTCAAATTCTGCAATGCGGAAGGGGGGTGCAACTTTATTTTTGGCAACTTTGACTTTGACGCGGTTACCGTACTCTCCTTCATTCCCTTTTTTGAGAGTTTGAATGCGACGAATATCGAGACGGACAGAGGCATAAAACTTAAGTGCCGTTCCTCCAGTGGTAACTTCTGGGTTGCCATAGGTTACGCCGATTTTTTGGCGTAGCTGGTTGAGGAAAATGACCGTACAGCCAGATTTACTGATATTTCCGGCAATTTTTCGCAGTGCTTTACTCATCAAGCGAGCTTGCAAGCCTACTTGATTGTCCCCCATTTCTCCTTCAATTTCTGCTCTGGGAACTAATGCCGCTACTGAGTCAATTACAATGATATCAACGACAGTTGAGCGCACTAACTGATCGACAATTTCTAAGCCAACTTCTCCCGTATCGGGTTGAGCGATTAAAAGATTGTGAATATCTACGCCTAATGCTTCGGAATAGGTAGGATCGAGAGCGTGTTCTGCATCAACAAATGCTGCTACTCCGCCAGCTTTTTGCACTTCTGCGATCGCGTGGAGAGCTAGCGTTGTTTTCCCAGAACTTTCAGGGCCATAAATCTCAATGACGCGACCTTTGGGCAATCCTCCTCCCAAGGCTAAATCTAAGGTCAATGCGCCGCTAGAGATTGTCTCGATTCGCATCCGAGACGCATCTCCCAAACGCATAATCGAACCTTTGCCAAAATTTCGCTCGATTTGATTGAGTACTAAGCTTAGCGCTTTATCTTTATCGGGATTGTTAGTAATAGCAGCCATTAACGCCTCAAGAAGTCTCTAGTAACGTTCTAAATAGTACAAAAGTATTTATTTATTTTAGCCTGTTTTCTGCTGAAACTGATGCCAATGTATAGATTTGTTATCACTCAGTCGTCTGGTATCAGAATTCTATTCTAGTCTGCCGCTCGACTAGTAAGAGAAATTATCTACAAACAACCTGTAACGTTTGCCAACTCTCATCGGCACAACCACTAATCAATCCGCCAGCTTCTAGAATCTTCTGCAAAGAAGCGATCGCGTCTTCTGTAATCTCTTCTCCAGGTAACAATAGGGGAATCCCCGGCGGATAGGGACAAATGGTTTCTGCACTGATACACCTGATCGCGTCTTGAATAGAAACAGTTTCTGTGGGAGCAAAGAAAGCATCGCGAGGAGATAAGACAAAGATTGAATGTCGCCAGGTATCAGATAAACTTTGCACTTCTACTCTTTCTGCACCTTCTCTTCTATATTCGCTCTCCAGGCGTACAAATGCCTCTACCAAGCGATCAATATCCTCTTGTGTATTTCCTAACGTAATCATAAAAGTAAGGTGCTGTAAGGTGGGAAGTTCGGCAGTAACACCTAATTGTCGATCGAAGATTTCATCGGCAGTAAACCCATCGATGCCCAAACCGGAGATAGTAACGGTGAGGCGAGTGCGATCGAGAGCGTAAAATCCTGAAGTTCCCGCTTGTTCTGGGTGTAGTACTGATAATCCTGAAATCTGTTCAATGCGCGATCGCGCTTCGTCTGCTAGTCTCAAAGTTCGTTCCATCAAAACTTTACCTTGGGTTGCCATTTGCTGTCTGGCAGCATCGAGAGAAGCTAGTAGTAAGTTACTGGGACTGGTAGACTGTAAGAGTTGTAGCGCTTTACTCACCCTTGCCGGATCGAGGCGCGAACCCTTGAGATGTAACATCGATGCCTGCGTCATAGCACAGAGAAGTTTGTGCGACGATTGCACCACTAAATCGGCCCCTGCCGCTAGTGCTGGAGTCGGTAACTCTGGGTGAAAGGCAAAATGAGCGCCATGAGCTTCATCAACCAGTAAGGGAATATTGTAAGCATGAACGCATTGAGCGATCGCACCTATGTCCCCACAAACGCCGTGGTAGGTTGGATAAACTATCATTACTGCCTTGGCATCGGGATGTTGCTCTAGCGCCTCGGCGACAGTTTCAGGCGTAACGCTATGAGCTAAATCTAATACCGGATCGTACTCTGGCATAACAAAGACAGGATGAGCGCCAGAAAGAATAAGCCCTGAAATCGCTGACTGATGAAGATTGCGCGGCAGAATAATCTTATCTCCTGGGGCACAAGTAGCCATCATTGCCGCCATAACTCCACAGGTAGAACCATTGACTAAAAACCAAGTGTGATCGGCTCCAAAGGCTTCTGCTGCGAGTTTTTGGGCTGCTGCGATCGCGCCATCGGCTGCAAATAAATTCAATCCTGGCAAATCTGGTAAATCGACTGGAAAAACTCTGCCACCCACTAGATCGATCATAATCTTTGAGCTTCCCTGTCCTCGCTTATGTCCTGGTGCATAGAAGGGAGTTGTTGGATTTTGAATCCTAGTCCGCAAAGCATCCAATAATGGCGTAGAGAGTTGAGAATTAGCAGCGCGATCGAAGTTTAATGACATTTAACTAGCTAGACATAAAAACCTTTAACATCAATTATCTCCGACCTGTGTTTGCGTTTTCCTCCACTTCGATAAAGTTTCTCAATTGTCTCCTTATTGGCATCTCTTAAAGAAACTATTTTAGTCGTATTAACGGGAACCGATAAATCTTGATATCCTAAAAAACTAAGACTGTCAATGTCTAGAGATAAATAGATAGGCGAAATCACTCTTAAGATGTCCTGAATTTCTCGTTCTATATCTTGAACCTTTCCCTCGCTAGGTTTTTCCTTCAAAACACCAATTCGCATATAACAATCGTTATCTACTGAATCGATTTGCTTGTGATATTTATGGAGTAAGTTAAAGTTTTGACATTCTAAGCGAAAGCGATCGAGATCGAAAGAAATTTTTCTATCTTGACACGACCATCCCATCAGCACTGCAAAGTTCCCTACAAACTGAAAAGATCGTTGAAAAGGATGCTTATTTTGACTAAAAAAGTTATAGTTGATTTCTGAATCGTAACCCCCAATTTTGATAGGAATTGGTAAGCGATCGCCCTGACGGACAAAGGTGAGAAAGTCAGCTAAATTAATATATCTCTCTTCACCTCTATTTTCTAAAAACCACTTACTCAAAATCCCTTTTTCTGTTTTCAGTCCCTCACAGCCAATAATCGTGGAGTGTACTTGTTCGATTGGGTAACTTTCAAACTTATCTTTTAATGCTTCTGAAAGTCGCTTCTGCAAGGATTCAATTAATAATTGAAAGGCGAGGGGTTTAGTCCCGTAAAAGGCAACTAAACTGACATTGGGAGTATTTGGGATAGAAATCATTCGAGCAAATGAGTCGTAACCCCTAAGAGCTTAACCCAAAAGATTTTTTGATTGTTCCAAAAATTAGTCCCAAGTCTGTCGAGAGCCTTTGGAAAGAGTCGAACAACAATTTTACTAGAATTTCCGCGATCGCTCTACAGACCACCTCAAAGTTGACTTCAAGACTCACCTTCCGTCATTATTCTCAGACGCACCGCGTGATCGCCTGCTTCATCTAGCGATACTTCAATAACTTCGCTGGTGAGAACTTCTAGACAAGTGAGGAGCGAGCGCAGATTGGGAGTACTCGCCCCCGTATCCACGTATAATCGATCTGAGAGACTGCCCAGACGCTTCCAAGTAGTATAGAGTTTGGCTACCATTTGTTCGAGTTGGGTTGCCTGTTTTACCAAGTCGGCTGCCGTATTCAAACAATCCAAACGCAAAGCTTCCTCTAGTGCCATTTCCAGATCGATAGGAGACTGTTTGAGGGTTTGTACCTGTGCCGCCGCATCGAGATATTTGGCTAAATTTCGTGCCGATGAGGTCATCGCTTTTACCGTATCCACGTCAGGACTCCCGGCAATTTCTTTCTGAATGGCTTCTAGATGGAGATCGGGTAGCTTTTCCATCTCTTTGACTAGGGGAGCAAGGTGTCGGGGAGGTAGCGATCCTTCTGCCGCTTTTTCCTTAACTTCCTCTGGCAATAATTCCGAACTCATCGCCGTCCATTCCTCAGAAAGCTGTTTCACTTCCCGGCGAGTAATGCGATCGCCCTTTTGTGCGGCTTCGCTGACCAATTTTTGTACTTCTGGGGCAGATTTCGCCGTCTCGACAAATGCCCGCTTGCTGAAGTTATTAATAGAATTGGGATCGAGGGTGCCTTCTGCGAAGAGAGTATCGGCACTATTGGCCAGTTGGATGAGCGCGTATGCCTGACCCTTAGTAATTTCTCGCTGTTTTAACCAATTGAGAAATCCCGTCCCCCGTGCGTCGCCACCTTTTTTCTCGCGATCGCGCACGGCCCGCAAAATTCTTCCTCGCCAGATATCCGTTTGCAGATCGAAGCGATCGCACACCTTCCAGATTGCATCCAACTGCTGTTGAAACTCAATCTCTTGGATCTCCTCATCTTCTGGATCGGGTAATTGGAAATCAAAGTCTACGGGAGTCGATAGGGCAGCAGCAATTTCATCGGGAGAAGGAGGCGTTGCAATCATAGCAGAGTCAGATTAAAAGGGAACAGATGAAAAAGTTGGCTCATTCATCATACCATTCGGATTTCAACTGACCATTTAACTAAATTCAGTTGTGGAGACGAGTCGTGCAGGGCAGCTTCCTTAGCTAGAGCCGAATGCCACTAAGTTAAGCGCGATCGCCAGTTAACTCTGATCGATGCGTTATCAGAAGACCACTTTTCTGAGGCTGATCGCTCGATCTTCACTTTCAGCGCCTGTCTCTGAGAGTTTTGGTTTACGCTACCGCTTTTTAGTCGATAAAAATAGATTTTTAAAAGCTTACCGGACGACCTCTATAGGTTATTTCATTTTCCTCATTGATCGTCAAGTGTTCGGATAGTGCTTTGAGATGCTTGCGGATGATGCCCAAGATGATTCCCGCTTTGACTGGCTTATTAATGAAACCTGATGCCCCAACTAGCTTAGCTTTTATGCGATCGACAATACCATCATTACCCGTCAAAATCACGATAGGGGTTCGACGAAAATTGGGAAGCTTGCGTAATTGACTGCACACTTCATAGCCATCAGTTTTGGGCATCACCAAATCTAAAAAGATGAGATCGGGTTGGCAATTTGACAAAATTTCAATCGCTTTTAGGGGATTATCAATCCCTACAAACCGACAATTGGCTTTTTTCACAATCGTTTCCATGAAATAGCAAATCAAGGGACTATCATCGACACAGGCGATCAACGGTTGCTTGGAAACAACTGAAGTTGAGGCGGTTTCCTGGGAAGCGAATAGAGAAACTGGTGGCGGTAAATCGGGAAGATCGACTAATTTCATCAAACCCGATTCGATGTAGGGCAAAAACAAACGGATGATAATCGAGACATCTCGCTTGAGTCGCACGGCTATATCGTAGAGGGTGTTCTGTCCGTTACCCAGTTCGATCAGTGATTGATATTGTTGCTCGGAAAAGTGTTGTTGAAGTTTTTCTGACTGCGCGATCGCCAGTGCCATCTCAGGAGAAATGTCCGTCGCCTTAGCTGCTTGCCATGCCTGCCACATCTTATCTGCCGTTGCGATCGCCTCTTTAGCCTCAATTCCTACCAGCTTTGCCGATAGCGATCGATCCTCGCGAAATCTGCAAGAAACTTTTCCAGCTTGGCACAGAGCGAACAGCACTTCAACTAAAATCAAACCGATCGCTTTCGTGGCTTGTTCGAGGGTGAGTTCTTGTCGATCTATCCAAAAGCATAATAACTGATATTCCCAACTGAGTTGAAGGCTCTCCGGCGCAGTCTTCTCCAGGCAACTTTGCCAGACTGAAGGTTCAGAAGGCACCTTCGGCGGATGAAGTGTTACTAGCGCTAAATTTCTTTGCCACCGTCTCGCGGGATGGATGCCACCAGTAACATAGAGAATACGACCAGAAGACAAATAAAACGTCCACTGTCGTTCTTTTAGATCTCTCAACAGGAGTTGACCGCTAAATTGACGCTGTTTGAGGATCTCAAACAACTCAGTTTGCTTGCTGGCAGAAAAGTCTATCAAAGACATGAGCTTGTGTCGGGCTTGGGCTAATGGTATAGATCGGCTTAGAAGTTAAAAGTGAAAGTAATATTGCTTAACTCTATAGTTCCCTATAAATTCAGCTTTATTACGACAGAAGCTAGCAAAATCAAAATTTTTTTGAAAGTCTAATAAAGTTTTTGAAACTATGTTGATGATTCACACATGACTATCAGTGGAGGCGACTCAACCCCATCGTGACTTTCGTCTAAAACAGCTATCAGGGAACTACCAGCTTTTTGGGAGAGTTCCATCCACATCTGACCGTGTGCTTCACAGAAAAACTCTTCTCGCCAAGAGTCTAACTGGCCCGCGTCGTGAGCGCCAACAGCTAAACCACTAGCTCGGTCGTAGGCTGTCAAGTGCGGAGGCTCAAACCGCACTTGAGTTATTGGCTGGTACTTGGGACTTCCCAAACGCCACAAACGTTGCCCACACCAAGGGCAGTTGAACTTTTGAGTAGGGCGGCTGCCCTTCTGTTTTTTGTTAGGCATGAGACCGTTTTTTTCTGCGTCAAGCGCCTATTCAATCAGAGTTCTGTGCAAATTTTGTGGAAATTCCCCAAATTCTCTTTGGCTAGGTCTAACCTTAAGGAAACCTCATTGACTTGTTGAATTAATCGTTGCCTGTCAATCATGTTTTTCGAGTCATCTTCAAACAAGACAAATAAATTCGCCCCCTCCCATGACGCACCCGCTACAGAAGTGTCGCCCACCACATACAAGTTGAGATATTCGGGTCGCTGAGGATTTCTAGCTCTAGCAATCCCCTTGATTTCAAAAGGGAGCGACTCTTGGTTGTTGAGAATTTCCCTAATTTCTGCTAAGGCGCTCAACTCAGGAAAAGCCTCCTGTGCCACTGCTCCCACCGCCAGCGCCTCTGGATAATCACAATAATTGACCAATCCTGGCGAGAGCGATTTAATCCTCCATTGCTCATCAACCCTGAGATACTCAAGCGCTTTCGATTTGAGCCATTTGGCTAGCACCGCTTCTGGGGGGATAGGCGTAGCCTGACTCCCCTTCTCGTTTTTGGGTGGGGATTTTAATCGATAACCCAGTCCCCGAACGGTTTCAACCAGATCGTCGTCAGCCCCCTTGGCTTCTTTCAAGGCTTTCCTGAGACCTTTGATATGGGATCTGATGGTACTGTATGTTGGCAGGCGCGTCTCATCCCAAAGATGGTCGATAATCGCCTCATAACTGAAGACCCGATGGGGGGATTTTAACAATAAGAGTAACAACCGATATTGTTGAGGATGTAAACGCACAATTTGCCCCTCATAAGTAACCGTGCCAGATTCCGGCTCAACCCGAAGATTTTCGTAGATTAACATTCAGTTTTCAAGGTGGGAGACGTTGGTCAATCGCTTTTTCCTCTTCTATAACTACCATTTTTTTCGCCAAAAACTCCGGTTCAAAATCATCAAAATCAGACTAGAATATTTAAATGAATAATAGTCTTGATGAAATTAGCTTTTTGATAAATATTTGAGGTTTTAACTGACTGCAATTCTAATTTTTCTGTCTATTTTTTTTCAGGACTTCTGGCGATCGCTCGCTTCGTCATCGTTCAGATAAGATTTATCTGAGTTACGATCAATGTGATCGCACCCCAAAAAACCATAAGATGGACAATTTCCCATCAGGTTGAGCGCTTAACCTGTAAAGTGCGTAAACGATTGAGGGCTGCCGCCAATTCAAAGCGTCGAAATAAGGCTAAATCTCCTTGGGGGAAGTCGCTCAAGATATCTAATCCTCTTGCTTGAAGATCTGCCATGACCCTATCTAATATTTCTGGAATCGTTCGCTTCTTGTCGAGATATTCTTCTTTAGCATAGACAATAGCCAAGGCGATCGCTCTCAATTGTCCGGGATCGACAATCTGTTCGACTGCTGCTAAATCGATATCTTCCATGCCAAAAGCCACTTCATCGACATCCCTAACTTTTAACTTGACTGCCCTGCGTCCGCGACTCGGATCGATCGTTTCTGGTAAAGGAATTCTGGGGGTAATTTTTCCGAAGGTTTCTCCTCCTTCTGGAAGGCGATCGCTAAAATATTCTTGAGCAATTAATTTGGCTTTTCCTGTCACATTCTGCGGCTGGAAATTATCCATAGCAATAACGGTATCTGCTACCTCAAAATAATCGCCACTACCGCCCATAACTAAAATAGTAGAAACCCCATAATCGCTATAAAGTTGTCTGACTTTATCAATAAACGGGGTAATCGGTTCTTTATCTTTAGCAATCAACTGTTGCATCCGGCGATCGCGAATCGTAAAATTGGTTGCTGAGGTATCTTCATCGATTAACAATAATTCCGCGCCCGCTTCTAAAGCCTCGATAATATTTGCCGCTTGAGAGGTACTTCCACTAGCATTTTCTGTCGAAAAATTTGTAGTAGAACGACCTTGAGGTAACTGATTAATAAAAGGGGAAATATCTACCCCTGCAATACTGCGTCCGTCCTCTGCTCGAATTTTTACTGCCGCAGGATTCGTCACCACAAATTCTCTTCCATCTCCAGGAATATGATTGTACACTCCTAATTCAATTGACCGCAATAAAGTAGATTTACCGTGATAACCTCCCCCAACAATCAAAGTAATTCCTGCCGGAATTGCCATCCCTTTAATCAATCCTTGGTTGGGACAATTAAACTCAACTTCTAAAGAACTTGGCGATTGAAAAGCCACGGCATTTTCTAACAAAGGACGCGCATCTACTCCGCTTCGTCGCGGCAAAATTGAATCATTAGCAATAAACGCGACTAATTCTCTTTCTTTTAACTGTTGCCGCAGCCAATCTGCATCTTCAATCGTTTCTACGTGCTTCTCAATTTCTCCCTCGTTTAACGAGCTATATTTAAGGGATCTCTCGACAATTTCTGGAATATCTTCGCACAACATTTCCTCCGCCTGACGACCTAAAATTGTCC
>CAYTUO010000135.1:2620-10243 GCA_964441015.1 uncultured Pleurocapsa sp. | reverse complement strand
TACCCCCCAATCCCTCCGCCTTCGGCACCTCCCTTAAAAAGGGAGGAAAGGGGGACTAGCGCAAAGAGTGCGCTAAGAAAGTTATCTTTTCGCTCGTAGCTTGGTATCAAATCAAATGGTAATTTTTATCAATTCGATGATCGCTTGTGTTAAGCCTTCTAGGGTATATTCTTTGGCTTCTACATCTACTCTACCAATTAGTTCGTAACAGGTTTTAGAGGTTTGAGGGCCAATAGAAGCGATGCCAATATTTTCTAATAATTTGTGGGAAGTTAATTCTAAATTTTGATGAGATAAAGCTTGGTTGACCAGTTGATAAAAATTTTGGACGGTTTTAGAACTGGCAAAGGTAATAATATCTATTTGTTTTTGTTGCAAAGCTTCCCAAATTTCAGGTGAAATATTATCGGGACAGCCCGATTGATAGGCGGCAACTTCTACGACTTCTGCACCTTGAGCTATTAGTTCTTTGACTAAAACTTCTCTTCCGCCTGTTTCGACGCGAGGAAATAAAACTTTTTTATGGGCAATTATTCCTGGAAAATTTTCAACTAAAGAATCAGCGACAAAATCTGGTGGAATAAAGTCAGGTTGTAAGCCGTATTGTTTGAGAATAGCAGACGTTTTCTTGCCTACAACTGCAATTTTAACTCCGGCTAAAGCGCGAGAATCCAATCCTTTGCTTTGTAGACGGTTAAAGAAATATTCTACACCGTTGGCAGAGGTAAGAATGAGCCAATGAAAGGTGTTTAAATGTGCGATCGCGCTGTCTAATCCCTCCCAACTCGACGGGGGACGAATCTCTAGCGCAGGCATTTCTATGACGGTTGCTCCTTGCTGTTGTAGTAGATGAGTAAAATTGCTCGATTGTTCCGCCGAACGGGTAACTAGGACGGTTTTTCCACTGAGGGGAAGAGAAGGAGAATGAGACATTTTTCTAAGTTTGACAACCTCACCGATGACGATGACCGCAGGTGATAGAGAAAGACCAGCAGTTTGCTCTACTATATCGGCTAACGTACCCATCCAAACTTGTTGTTCCGGGCGACCTGCATTACGGATAATTGCAATAGATTCGTTAAGCGATCGCCCATTTTCTTGCAACCGTCGTACAATTTCCTTTAGAGAGCGTCCGCCCATTAAAATGACTAGGGTATCGATTCTAGAAAGTGCTTCCCAGTCGAGCAATTCGGGTTCATGAGCGGTAAGGATGGCAAAACAGCGACTTAACTCTTTATCCGTCAGAGGAATTCCCGCAAGTAGAGGTGCGCCTAAAGACGAGGAAATCCCCGGTACGAGTTCAAAATCGCACTCTGACGCTTGTAAAGTTTCTATTTCAGGGTTAGCACGCCCAAAAATCAACGGATCGCCACTTTTCAGCCTGACTACTCGTTTTCCCTGCAAGCAGTAAGCGACCAGAAGTTTATTAATCTCTTCTTGAGGCGTACTAGGAAGACCTCCCCGTTTTCCTACATCTAGCTTCAAGCAATCGCGAGGAACTAATTGTAGGAGTTGAGCATCGACCAAGGCATCGTAAATTAGGACTTCTGCTTGTGAGAGCAATTGTTGCGCTCTTAGGGTTAAATAGTCAATATTTCCCAGTCCTGCACCAATGAGATATACTTTGCCACGGTAAGCGCTCATCTGAATTCTAAATTTTCTTAAGGCAAAGTTTCCCACGCTTGTGAGACGATTTGACTTAGCCAGCGTCGTTGAACGCGATCGAGAATTGGATCGTCTTCTAATACCTCGGCGGTTAAATCTTGCAGAGACTGTCCCTGAGAACGCGCCATTTTAACTAAACCTGCGATCGCCACAGCAATCATTTCTTCGTCAACGGGTCTTTGACGGAGCGCGACTATTTCTTCGGGACTGACTGGAATGGCATAATTCATAGCTGTTTAAAAATAGCATCTAGTAATTTTACCGACAATGACCTAAATGTAAACTTTTTTTAAGTGCTTTTAAGGATTTAGTATAAGAGAGTTTAGCTTACTCTAACCACCAATCGACTCTGTATTTTTTCGTAAATTTTTATAGACGAGCCATAAAGATGCAAGAAATCCTCTATATAGAAGTTCCAACGCCAGATACGGTCAGTGTATGTACTTGGTTACAGCAGGAATGGCAACCGATAGTCGGTAAAAAAATCGTTACCCCCGATGGCATCCGCCTGCAATTTTCCCAGGATACTTCAAAACGACTCGATGAGATTCCAGAAAGCGAACTCTCAATTTTTGTTTGGTCAGTTCAGAGAACTACTTATTTGAAAGCCTTTCGCTGGGGCCAACAAGCGATTCCAGAGCAAAAAAGAATTCTACAACAATTAACGACCGAACTCAGAAACCGTTTTCCCCAAAAATATCCAGAACCTCCAGAGATTGATTTATCCAAGCAATCAATTTTTGAAGCTTTAGACCCCTACTACCCTAAAACGGTTCATTTTTTCCAAAAAATGCCTAAAGGAGAATACGATCTCCAACGGGTTTACTGGTGGGAAAAACGCTGGCGCGAAAGCGTCCGAAATCCTCAAGAACCGAAACAGGTAGTTTTTAAGAAGGCACAAGGCACAAGGCACAAGGCACGAGGGGGTTTTTCAGGAGAATATGACCTAATTTATATTGGAGGGGCATTAGGGGCGATTCACGCGGCAGTAATGGCAAAACTGGGGTATCGGGTGCTGCTGATTGAACGATTGCCCTTTGGACGAATGAATCGCGAGTGGAATATTTCTCGTTCGGAGTTTCAAAGCTTAATCGAGTTGGGATTATTTACCTCTGAGGAATTTGAAAGTCTCATTGCTAGGGAATATGTCGATGGATTCAATAAATTTTTTGATGCCAATCTTCCACCACATCTAAAAGCTGCCATCTTACACACGCCAACGGTACTGAATATTGCGATCGCCTCCGATAAATTACTCAGCTTGTGCGGCGAAAAGTTACGCCAAACCGGTGGGGACATCTGGGACGAAACAGAGTTTATTCGCGCCGATATTGATTCTGAAAAAGTAGCGGTTCAACTAGTACATCTACCGACGGGAGAAGTCAAACAGACAAGCGGACGGTTGCTAATCGACGCAATGGGAACAGCATCAACCATCGCCTGGCAACTCAATGGCCAACGTACTTTTGATAGCGTCTGTCCCACCGTAGGGGCGATTGTAGAGGGATTGGAAACAGGGGTATGGGATTCCAAGTATGGCGACGTTCTCAACTCTCACGGCGATATTTCTCGCGGACGACAACTGATTTGGGAGTTATTCCCGGCTGCGGGAGACGAACTAACCATTTATCTCTTTCACTACCATCAGGTGCATCCCGATAATCCCGGATCTTTATTAGAAATGTATGAAGATTTCTTTACTATTCTGCCAGAGTATCGGCGTTGTGATATAGAAAAATTGGTTTGGAAAAAGCCCACTTTTGGCTATATTCCCGGTCACTTTAGCGTTGGAAGTCGCGATCGCGCCGTAGCCTTTGACCGATTATTGGCCATTGGTGATGCTGCCTCGCTTCAGTCTCCTTTAATTTTTACAGGCTTTGGTTCTCTGGTACGGAATCTGAGTCGCTTAACAACCTTGCTAGATACCGCTTTAAAACACGATCTGTTGAGTGCGAAAGATTTAAACCAGATTCGTGCCTATCAGAGTAATGTTGCTGTTACCTGGCTGTTTTCCAAAGGAATGATGGTGCCAACGGGGACGACTTTACCCCCCCAACGCATCAATGCTATGCTCAACACCTTTTTTGGATTGCTTGCTGACGAACCCTCAGAAGTCGCGGAGACATTCATCAAAGATCGAACCCATTGGCTGATGTTTACTCGACTTGCCCTAAAAGCAGCACAGAAAAACCCTGCGTTACTCTTATGGATCTCGGAGATGGCAGGAAGTAAAGATCTGCTGCGTTGGCTAGGTTCCTATTGGGATTTTACGCTCGATGCCCTCAAAAATTGGTTTCTAGGCGGTTGGTTTCCCGATTGGTTGGAACAGTCCAAACCCTGGCTAGAAAAACAGTATCCGGCTTTATGGCTGCGGTTGCTGAGTTTGCGCTACGGTTTCAGTCTCCGTAAAAATTAGAAGGCGGAGAAGAGAAGAGTGTGGGGAGTGTGGGGACAGTTACCAGTTACCAGTTATCAGTTATCAGTTATCAGTGATTGGTGACTGGATCAATCCAAAATCCTTTCATCCAAAATCCTTTCATCGGGAGACAAGGGGAAGAGAGAGAAACTAAGGACTAAGGACTACTGAACTCCTGAACTCCTGTAGAGACGTTGCAGTGCAACGTCTCTACGACTCCTGAACTCCTGCATAAAAGCCTTCTGCATAGCAGCCCTCTGCCTTCTGTTATACTTAAACTGATTCAACTTGTGAATCTAATCTAGTCATTCCATGAATCAAAAACAGGTGCAAGTAAAAGTTTTAATGCTCAACCAACTCGAAGTAATCGGTATGGTAACGATGCCTTCTAATGGCTATCATTCGAGGTTATCCGATCTGATTAACAATAGTCAAAGTTTTCTGGTATTAACCGATGTAACAGTCTACAAAAATGGCGCTGTTGTTAGTCATTCTCCGTTTTTGTGCGTCAACAAACAAAGTATTATCTTTTTGGCTGAAGATGAAGATAGCCAGCTAAATTCCTTGGTAACGTCTGCCGAATTTGATTCTCATTAAATTTTAAGAATTTTTGAGCGAAAAAAATAATTGTTCGTAATTATCTAAAGCAAATTCAAATGCATAGTGTTGTTCTGCATGTTGTCTTCCTCGTTGGCCCAAAGTCTTGACTTTTTCCGGGTTTGAATAGAGGTCTAAAATAGCTTTGGCTAGCGCGTCGGGATCTTCTGGGGGAACGACAATGCCACCTCCACTTTGTTCTATTGCCCTCGCAGCCGTCCCCGTAGCTGGAACTGAACCAATAATGGCGCGACCACTTGCTAGTAATACTTGAATTTTCGATGGCATATTGAAAGAGATGACATTATGCTTTTGCATAACCATTGCCACATCTGCCGCCGCTAGCATTTCTGGAAGTTTTTCTCTCGGTTCAAAGGGTCGCAAGACAACATTTGTAATTCCTTGTTTTTCGCAATAGCGATTTAATCGTGCCAAAGCTTCTTTTTTGCCAACAATAACAATGGCAAGATCGCGAATGTGTTGCAAGCGGGCGGCTGCATCGATTAAAACTTCTAATGGCTGGGTGAGAGCAATATTGCCGGAATACATCACCACAAATTTCCCGTCTAATTGATTCTCAGCCCGAAAATAGTTGTTTTCTTGAGGAAGCGGCTTGATGAAGTTAACGTCTACCCAATTGGGGATTTCTACAATTTTTTGAGCCGGAACGCCTTTCTCGATGAGGTTTTTGGTGAATCCATTCGCAATAACGCTAATTTTTTTGGCAGTTTTGTAAGCAAATTTTTCTAACCGTTGCAAGAGGCGAATCATTTTTTTACTCTCAATGAGTCCGACGTGAACGGCAGCATCTGGTAGAATATCCTGAAGATTTAAAACGATAGGAGTACGATACAGCCATCCGAGTATCGCTGCTGGAATGCAGACTGGCAATCCTGGTACAGTTAGGAGAATTACGTCAGGCCGCTTACCCCAAAGTGCTTGAAAAAAGCTGAGAAACACAAAACTCACTTCAAATAAAACTCGATTTCGCAAATTGCGATCGCGGCGAATCCAGACATAACAGCGTTGAATTTTCACCCCGTTGCGCTTTTCTGTCAGGTACAACTTACCGCGATAGTTTGGGGAGATTTGATTGGTTGGATACCAAGGCATGGCCGTAATGACGCGGACTTGATGACCTCGTTGAACTAATCCTTCGGCTAGTTCGGTCATGAGTGGGGCAATACCAATCGGTTCGGGATGATAGTTATAAGAATAAACTAGGATTCGCATATCCTAAAATCAAAGTCAAGTTGGAATTGTAGCAGGTTTAGGGAAACAATTAATCTAGCTGGGGACAGCCTTGGATTCTATAAATAAAAGTTCCTTAACCTTATATGCAAACTAACAATTGGCTCATTGTCCTGAAATATGTAACAAAACCATACTAGACGCTAAAGAGTAAGCCAAAATGAGAAAGGGTTGCTAAAATCTCTAAAAAAGATCCAAATTATGATGCTGCGATTACGTAAAGTTTTAGTGGCTTGCTTGCTTGCTACCTTACTCTTGGTTACCGCTTGCGCCACACAAGCGCCTTCCCGATTTGAACAAGCCCAAAAAGAAAGCACTCAAAGAGGGGCAAGTGCCGTTGTCAAAGAGTCGCTGGCAGGTAGTAGTTTTAATAAGTTTTTCCCGACTGCTGAAGAGGGCTACGAGCGAGTTTACACTCAAGAGAAGACCGGATTTGCCGAGGCCAAGTTGAAAAAAGATGGCAAAGAAGTTGCAGTAATGGCTATCTCCGATACGGTTAACAATCCCAGTGCAGTCGAGAAGTTTCAACAAAGTACAGAAAAGATTAATGGTTATCCAGCTATCAAACAAGGAAGTACCGCGACGGCCGTTTTGGTTAACAATCGCTTCCAGGTGAAAGTGCTATCGCGCGATCCGTCTTTTGGAGAAAGCGATCGCCAAGCTTGGTTAGCAAAATTCGACTTAAATGGTTTAGCTAAAGTCAGTAATCAGTAATCAGTGAAGGAGTACAGGAGTGAGTAAGCCGATTTACGAACTGGTTAACGAATTGCCAACGAATAATTTGACTGTGATGGTCTTGCGATCGCTCGATTTTGTCGTACCCGGACAGTGGGAAAACCTTGTTGGTTTTGAAAATACGATTCGCAAGGTGACCGGTGAAACCGACGAGGCGATGATTCAACAAATTGGCGATCGCGCCGTTCATCTCTTTAATGATAAATCTCAGGGGTATCAACGCGCTCTCTGGCTTTATCAAACGGTTGACAGTACCGACAATGCCCTTGGTGCAGCCGCTTTAGCCAATAAGGTGGGCGAGAAAATTTCTTTGTTTGGCTTCCTGAACCGCATTACTCCCAATCCAGAAAAAGCACAGGCGATCGATTTAAGCCTTAAATTAATCGTTGAGTTGGTCGCTTTTTGTCAAATTAACGGCATTCCTGGGGACAGTATCGGCGATTTTGTTGCCTCTTTAGCTGACTATAGCGGCGAGTCTTTGATGCGGATGGCGGCTTTAGTTTGCCTCGATGGTTTAATTCCCCTGGGGCCAGATTTTATTCTCAAAGCTAGTTCAACGCTGAGCAATCTTTCTCCTCAAGAATTAGACCAAAATTCTACCTTTAGTCGCATTAAAAATTTAGTTCCTGGCGGAAATCTTGGCGGTCAATTAGATTTTATCGGCACGAGTTTTGATTCAGTTAAAAGCTGGATGAGTAACTTTGTCGCACAAAGAGATTTAACTCCTCAAAAGGTCTTTGGTAAAATCCAAGGATTTGTTGAAGTTTCTGAAGATAAATTAGATTATGTAGCAGCCTTCATTGACATGACAACTAATTATTACGAACATACGGGAATTCAAACTTTAGCCAGAAGATTGATTGAACGAGCAGTAGCAGAAATTTAAAGGAATTCAGAATTTTTTAGCATTTTTTTCGCATCAATAAACAATTGCGCTTGTCTGATCCCCGAATATACTG
>CAYTUO010000135.1:0-2610 GCA_964441015.1 uncultured Pleurocapsa sp. | reverse complement strand
TCGTCGGTAAGTTCTTGCATAAAGAATAAACCGCGATCGCTTTCTTTTTCTAGGGAATCGGTTGAATTCTGGCGCAACGCATTAAGTTTGGCGTGCAGATCGAAAGGCTTTCCCCAATCCCAAATTCGGATTTCTAGGTAATCGCTAAAAATATTAACTTCTATATCAATTGGCGTTGATGAAGGTAAGTTTTTATGAGCATAGCGAACTGTATTGGTAAACCCTTCCGACAAGGCTAGCTTACATTGCCAACGATATTTTTCTGGTAATGAAGATTGTGTAACTTGCTCAAACCAATGCAAAACTTCTATAAGAGCCTCTAAGTTTGTTTTAACTTGAAGCCGAAATTGCTTAAGCAAGTTTTCATCTGAGATTTTTTTCTTTTTAAAAAGCTCCACTTTGAATAAAAAGATATTCAAAAAAATTGTTGAATTAGCTAAAAAGCTCCACTATTTTTACGAAACAAAATTAAAAGCGTTTTTAAAATTAACTGCATATCGTATTTAAGGCTCCAATTCTCTTGATAGCGAAGGTCTAATTTAATCACATCTTCAAAATTTTTAACCTGCGATCGCCCGTGAACCTGCCACTCTCCCGTCATGCCGGGTTTGACGTTGAGTCGCTGCCATTCGGGAACTTCGTATCGTTCTACCTCGTCAGGGGTTGGCGGTCTGGTACCGACCAAGCTCATTTCTCCTTTGAGGACATTCCAGAATTGGGGTAACTCATCTAAACTGGTGCGTCGTAAAAAACGACCAACTGGCGTAATGCGCGGATCGTTTTCATTTTTGAAGATAGCTCCTTTAGCCTGGTTGGGAATTTTCCCTTTGAGAGCCTCTGCATCGACACACATGGAACGAAATTTGAGAATCTTAAACCGCTTCCCCATCCAACCGCAGCGTGTTTGAGCAAAGAAAATCGGGCCGGCACTGTCGCGCTTAATGGCGATCGCAATGGGAATCAATAAAATCCCTGTAACCCCTAACCCAACTAGACTACCAACCACATCAATGAACCGCTTGACCCAACTCCGTATGGATGGATGAGTTTCTGGAACCTGCGCGTTACCATTTTGCTTAGTCGATAGTTGCTCGTCTTGTACAGTAGAAGTAATTTTTAACACTTCATCGAGTCCTGTCATGGACAAGACAGCCATCACCGGAGGACGAACGTGATAAAGAATTAGCTCTACGCCTTTTTCTCTCGTCGCTTTGAAATTATGGACTAATGCCCCAACGCCGCTACTGTCCATAAACTCGGTCTGTTGAAAATCGAGAATAATTTGTTGGGGAACGGTATTTGCGGCAAGAAGCTGGTGACAGGTATCCTTAAAAGCCACTGCCTCCAGTACTGTTAATCGTTGAGGCATTTGGATAACCGGAAAGTTATTGTGGAAAGCTACGGGAAAATCGGCTTCTGAAGTCTGAAGAGTCATTAGCGGTTAGGCATTAATCACTAAAATTAGGGACGAGTAGTTGTTGGTTGTCAGGTTTTAGGAGTTAATTCTCGATTGTTTGACTTCTGACTCAATCTTACCTTCAATCTTTAATTTCTCAACCTCTAGTTTCTTGTTTCATGCTGGTTTTTGCCTTAGAAGCACTTTTTCTAAGCGCTTGCAGGCGAGTTTCATATTTTTTGCGCTGACGGCGGTTAGGTGTTTGCTCGATCAAAGTTTTCAAAGCACTTCCCAGACTTTTATAGGCGTTGGGTAGAGAATAGCCAAAACGAGTTGCTAGCGCGATCGCTTTTTCATCAGCTTCAAGCGCTTCTTTGAGGGTCTTTTCTCCGTTATTTTTCTGCCAGAGTCGATAGCCGGAAATGCCGCACAGTGCCAGGGCTAACACCAGTAATAACCCATCCTGTACCCAAAGTTCTCCAACGGCTCCCCCTAAACCAATGGCTAGGGCTGCCATTTCCCATCCTTCTCTGGGAATCGTATCGTTTTGAATTCGAGCGACCTCGTGCCAAAACAGAAGGTTGCGTTGGTCAATCGCCAGATTTTCCCATTTAGCTAGGTCGATTTGGATTTCAACTTCGTCTTTTCCGATTTCCTCGCACCGAACTAAGGGGGGATTAATTTCTGTGGTTCCTTCCACCATCACCCAGCTTTGCAACTCTGGCGGCAGCAAGCTTTTTAACCGCCTCAGTTCGCTCATCTCGGCTCTTGCAGAAGAAGTTGCATAGGATGTCATAGAGCTTTTTCTTTCAATTCAATCAAACGGATTCTATCTTGGATCTTAGCGGGCTTTGAGCAGACTTTGCTTTTTATCTAGCACATTTTCACGGCGATTAACCGTTAATTTCGGCAGCCAGTTCCTTACCCTAGTCTGGCTAAATCTATTCATCAGGTAGGTTGGGGAATGTTTTGCACCATGCTGAAATACAAAGCAGAAATGGAAGGAAAAATTTATCAAGAAGTAGATAGATTTTTCCCAAGTTCAAAAACTTGTCATGTTTGTCTTAATCAAGTTGGTAGCTTACCTCTTGATATAAGAACTTGGACTTGCGAACATTGTAAGACAACACATGACAGAGACGTAAACGCAGCTATTAACCTACTAACCCAAGTTGCTAGTTATGCGACTCTGGTGGATTTGCCCCCAGGCGATC
>CAYTUO010000134.1:0-10262 GCA_964441015.1 uncultured Pleurocapsa sp. | reverse complement strand
TTTAGCCCCACTGTCAAGGTCGTCCCTGGGGATACAGGCGGATCGAAAATCAGAGAAATTGTTTTGGTTTGTTCATCCCAATTCACAGATGCGAGAGAAAGATTTTCTCCTTTGTCCTTACGGGTTCCCACAAAAGCAAACGTTTTATCCCTATAAAAATCAATCTCATCTCCCCCTTGACGTTGCTGTATTGTTATTTTTCCTAAGGGTTCGCCGATGTCGTTTGGTAAAGCGATCGTGAAATAATATTTGGCTCCCCAAACCCGAACGCTACTTAAAGTCGTTACTGCATCGAGCAAGCGAGGAGATTTTTCAAAAGCAGTTCTCCCGCCCTCTAGTTCAACCGCTCGTGCTGAAGAGAAGGAAACGATTAAAATACTAGCAAGACACAAAGGAATGATTGAGGCTAAGTTTTGTCTTCGATTCTGACGATAACTTTTCATCGGAATGTCTCAAAAAATAGTTCAAGGTTCAAGATACATCGATCTAGAATAGACTTCTGGCAAAAATAAGTTTTCGATCGCTCAAAAAGCAGAAGACAAAGGGCATTTTCTCAATCGAGTTTTTCCTTTGTTCTTCTCCCTCGATGAAAATTTGGGAATTTTGCTAGAGAAGTCTATCAGAGCGCGATCGCGCGAGCGATGAACGAGCTTCCTTAAACTAGTTTAGCTACATGAGCGAAGCCGCTTTACGAGCCGCCGCCACCTCATCAGGATGAATTCCCAATCGCGTCAAATTCAGACGACCTTTATTGTCGATTTCCCGAACTTTGACGACAATCTCATCGCCTACTGCCACTTCGTCTTCCACTTTGCCAACGCGACCTTCAGCCAGTTGCGAGATATGAATCATCCCTTCTTTGCCAGGTAGGACTTCTACAAAAGCACCAATCTGAATGATTCGGGTGACGCGGCCCACATAGACATCGCCTTCATTGAGCTTGCGGGTCATATTGTAGATGAGTTTCTTGGCTTTTTCGGCTTTTTCCGCTTCTACAGCAGCAATAGTTACAGTCCCATCATCTTCAATGTCGATTTTTGCCCCAGTTTGCTCGGTAATGCCCTTAATCGTTTTCCCTCCCGGCCCGATAATCAATCCAATTGTGTCGGGATCGATCTTCAGGGTCAGCAGGCGCGGGGCATAGGGAGAGAGTTCGCTACGTGGCTTCTCAATAACATCGAGCATTTTTTCGAGAATATGCAGTCGCGCGGGTCTAGCTTGTGCGATCGCTTTGGCAACCGTATCCATTGACAGACCAGTAATTTTCATGTCCATCTGCAAGGCGGTAATCCCGGTGTCCGTACCCGCCACTTTAAAGTCCATATCGCCCAGGAAGTCTTCAATTCCTTGGATATCGGTGAGAATGCGAACTTCATCGCCTTCTTTGATCAATCCCATCGCTGCACCGCTTACTGGCTTGAGAAGAGGAACTCCCGCATCCATTAAGGCCAGAGTCGAGCCACAAACCGAACCCATAGAGGTAGAACCGTTAGACGAAAGGACTTCCGAGACGACACGCACCACGTAAGGAAAGTCTTCTTGAGGCGGCAGTACCGGAAGAATCGCTCGCTCTGCTAGGGCACCGTGACCGATTTCCCGTCGTCCTGGAGAACGGAGGGGACGAGTTTCTCCCACAGAAAAGGGCGGGAAATTATAGTGATGGAGATAACGTTTTTGATCTTCTGGATGCAAGTCGTCGGCAAGGTCTTGAGCATCCCCTGACGTGCCAAGGGTAGCGATGGAGAGTACCTGGGTCAGTCCCCGATTGAAAAGACCACTTCCGTGAACCCGTTGGGGTAGAACGCCGACGCGACAAGCAATGGGTCGTACTTCATCGAGTTGGCGACCGTCAACCCGCACGCCTTCTTCGAGAATTTGAGCGCGCATCAATTTCTTGGTCAGATCCTTAAAGAGATTGGCAACGGCTTTAGGATTTTCGCTGGTAGCCACCTTGATGGGATCGTCTTCTGGCAATTGGGCGATCGCGCTATTGACTGCCGTTTCCTCGATCTCGTCTAAGGCTTCGTCGCGAGCGGTTTTATCCAAGTCATACTGGGAGAGGACTTTTTTGATGGAATCAGAGGCACGTTCTCCGATAAACGCTTTCAGCGATTCGTTAACGGGAGGGACTTCTCCAGTCACTAATTCAATTTCCAGGGACTCCATCAACTCTTTTTGCGCTTTGATTAAATCCCGGACTGCCTCGTAACCGAAATCAATCGCTTCTATCACGTCCTGTTCAGGTAACTGGTTGGCTCCCGCTTCTACCATCACCACTCCGTCAGGAGTGCCAGCAACCACTAAATCGAGATCTCCTGCCTCAATTTCTTTGTAAGTAGGATTGATAATAAAGTCATCGCCGATCAAGCCAACTCGCACGGCTGCCATAGGGCCGTAAAAAGGAATTTTGGCTAAAATCGTGGCAACGGAAGCCCCCGTAACCGCCAAAACATCTGGAGGCACTTCTTCGTCCATTGAAAGCGTCGTCGCAATAATTTGTAGATCGTCGCGCAACCAACTGGGAAATAGAGGACGAAGCGGGCGATCAATCAGACGGCTAATCAGAATAGCTTTCTCCGGCGGACGGCCTTCTCTTCGCAAAAAACCGCCAGGAATGCGTCCGGCGGCATAAAGTCTCTCTTCATAATCTACGGTTAATGGTAGGAAATCAATTCCCTCTCGACCAGCCGCTCTGGTTGCTGTTACTAAAACGGCTGTCTCTCCTGATTGAATTAAGACGGCTCCTCCTGCTTGTGGGGCCAATAATCCTATCTTGAGTCGTATATCCCGCCCATCAAAGGATATCGACTTATCATACTCCTGCATGTAGCGTTTTTTCCTTTTTTATCTCTTTTCTCTTTCTGAGGCAATCCTAACATTTTCAGTTATCAGTTATCAGTTATCAGTTATCAGTTATCAGTGAACTAATTCCTAATCACCAGTCACCACTCACCAGTCACTGAATCGCTAATCACCAATCGCCAATCACTAATTCCCGCTCTCGTCTTCTTGAGAAATTGTCAAGACTTCTGGTTGACACTGCTGAATTTCGACAGTAATTCCTTCAGCATTTTCTTCCATCAAATCTTCAATATAGCCAGCCTGGTTAAGTTTAGCTTCCTCAGCACTGTCAAAGGGCCCAAAGTAATAGGTACACAGAGGTTTCGTCGTCTGAATCATAACCCACCAGGGAAGCACTTGCTTTTTGGAAAAAGGCAACCAAGAGAAAAAATTCATGCAATCTAAGGCTTACACAGAGGTCAAATCGGGTTTGTCTTCTCGACACGCTAGCAATCGTAGCATTATCAAGTGTTTTTTTTGGATGATATCAAAATCTTCAGAAAATCCCTAACTCCTTAAATCAACTGAGAGCTTAAGCGCCATGAGGTGTTAAGAAAGAGAAAAATCGAGAATTACGGAGTCCACATTAAAAAACAGCGATTACCTTTGCGATCTGTAATTTCTGCGCCCAATCGAGTATAAAAACTTAATCCGCGAGTATTGCGAGCATCAGCATTCCACGCCAGATGAGTACAGTCATTTTCTTTAGCCACTTGAGCCAGATGACTCATTAATGCTGCTCCCGCTCCCTGACTTCTCATTTTTTCATCCACATATAAATCGTCAAGCCAAAGGCTCGGTTGACCGACAAATGACGAGTACCTAAATCCATACAAAGCAAATCCAACTTCATACCCTGAAGTTTCTGCAAATAAAACGTAAGAAAAAGGAACGGCTCCAAAAAACGTTTTGCGTATTTTTTCCTCAGATACCCGCAATTCACCAGAAAAAGCACCAATATTGCGATCAAATTCTGCTTTCTTCTGAATGAACGAGAAAATCAGCGACACATCATTAGGATTAGCAGATCTGACTTTCATTTTTCGACCTTTGATAGTTTAACGGGATGGCGATCGCGTCGGAGCCGACAACCTCAAGCCCCATAACGCCTTATAGTTCTTACCAACCCCATTCTATTATCCTTGTAAGTTTTCTAAATCAGCGAGATCTTGCAAGCGTCCCGATGCTTTTTTGTTAAGCTTTAAGTTTTCTAAATCTATAAAGTTAACCAGGATGTTATCGATGGTTACTTCTACTCTATTAGCGTAGCAAGTTGTAAAGTCTACACCATCTGGGGTGGTAATTAAATCGATGCGATTGGGCGGATAGCCAAGTTGAATGACGCTATCGGGCGTGAGAAAATCATCAGGTTGTAAGTCCAAAGAACCGAAGCCAAACTGTTCCAATGCTCTCATCATATTGGCAGCGTTGTCTGGGGTCATTTCAATCCAAATATCGATGTCTTTGGTGTAGCGTGGATAACCGTGTAAGGCAACAGCATAACCACCAATAACTAAATAGCGAACCTGATTATCGTTTAACGATTGTATAAACTCTTTGAAATCTTGGTTGAACACTATATTTCCACTGATGAAATTCTTGACGAATCTGTTCTAAGGCAGCAAGGCGTAAGTCATAAGGTTGGGTTCGCCAATAGATGACATCAGGATTCGGCGCGTGGAGGGTAGTTTTAGTGACTGCAAGAAAACGACGGTTAGAGGTTGGCATTTGTGAAAAAATTTTCCGATTTTCGGAAACCCCGACTCAATTTTATTTTAACTGCCTGGAGTTTAGACTAAAATCGATCGCTAGAAAACAATTGAGCTAGTTAAAAATAGCTCAAATCAAAAACTAATCTCTAAAAATCTAGTTTAAGCTGTCTTCTTTAACGATTTTTGAGGGCGAGATTGACCCTTTTTAGCAATAGGATAGGTCTTTCTTGACAATCTTTTTTGCCCTTTTTTCTCAGTAGATCACAAAGTCAGTTTCAGAGACAGAAAATTTTAGGTGGCGATCGCCAATTTAAGTGAAAACAGCCCAAAAAACTCGCCAAAACCAGAAGTTTCTCTTATAAAATAAGAAACTGACCTTAAAAAGAAAAAGTAAGACAAAATTGACAGATTTACTCACTAAATTAGCTTTAACCTCTCAAGAAACGGTTCTTGCGTACTTAACGTGCTAAATCTTTACTTGTATCAAATATATGTTTAAATTCTTCTTTTAATGAATGCATAATTGCTATTAAAGGATTGGCATCACATTTTCAGCTACATCTTCAAGCATTGAATTAACTTCTTCGTCAGTTAATCTATTATTTCTAGCAACGTTACTAACTAATACTACTAATTTAAATTACCTGCCTAAATCGTGCATTGCATTAATAATGGCCGCGCACTTTTCACTCACTTGCTGTAATTCTTCTCGCTTGGTTGAGACGGGGGGAGCGATTAATTCCCCAATTCTAACGGTAACGGGTACGGGATAAGGAAAGGGCGTTCCTTTGCGTAAAATTTTTTCAGTGCCCCACAAGCTGACGGGTAGGAGGGGAACTTGTGCTTTAGCGGCAATCATCGCTGCTCCTAGTTTAGGATCGCTAATGCGACCGTCGGGGGTGCGAGTTCCTGTCAAAAAAATCCCTACTATCCAACCTTGTTCTAAGGCAGTGAGTGCTGCTCGAATGGCACCGCGATCGCTCGTCGCACGTTTTACCGGATAAGCGCCATATAATTCAATTGCTTGCTTCAATACAGGAATTCTAAATAGTTCTTCTTTTGCCATATAGGCCACCGGACGGCGCAGACAGTTTGATACAATTGGCGGGTCGAAATAACTGCCGTGGTTGCAGACTGCGATTATAGCCCCTTTTTGCGGGACGTTTTGGGCCCCATAAATGCGCCCCCGAAAATAAACGTGAAGCATGGGGCTAACAATCGACCACTTGAATAAGTGATACAACACTAGGTTAGTAAAGGGTTCTCTTTCTTTTTGATCGGGGTTCATTCTTCTTCAACTGCCAATTGATAAATCTGGCGGCGGGATAGATGAGTTAATGGGGCTAACTGACGGCTAGCTTGCGATCGCGTCATTCCTTGCTCGATCAGTTGTTTTAGTTCGGTTTTCAGTTCTTCTTGTGATAGAACAAGGTTTTCTGTTGTTTGAGATCCTGCCACGACAAGGGTAAATTCTCCTTTCGGTTCGCGGTTGGTTGTGTAAAGTGCGATCGCATCTCCTATCGTTCCTCGCCAAAACTCTTCATGTATCTTGGTTAATTCTCGTGCCAATACAATTTGTCTATTTTCTCCTAAAATGCTAGCTAAATCCCTCAGAGTTTCTGGCAAGCGGTGTGGGGCTTCGTAGAAAATTAAAGTACGAGTTTCATTTTTGAGAGAATTCAGGCGATCGCGCTTTTCTTTTCCTTTGGCAGGCAGAAATCCCTCAAAAACAAAGCGATCGGTTGGCAAACCCGATGCTGCTAATGCTGTTACCGCCGCCGTGACTCCAGGGATGGGAATAACTGAGATTTTGGAATCAATACAAGCTTTTACCAATTCGTAACCTGGATCGGAAATTCCTGGCATACCCGCATCTGTTACTAGGGCAATTGTTTCCCCTTTCGCCAGACGATCTAACAATTCTTCCTGACGCGATCGCTTATTGTGTTCGTGATAGCTGATTTGTGGCGTAGTAATTTGAAAATGTTGTAATAGCTTTCCGGTGTGGCGAGTATCTTCTGCCGCAATTAAATCGACTGTTTGTAAGGTTCGTATGGCTCGAAAGGTGATATCTTCTAGGTTTCCAATGGGTGTTCCGACAAGATAAAGTGTTCCCGACTTTAAATCCTTGGGCATTTAGAGACTAACGATTGATTGCAGAGTTATTGATTTAGTCTACGCGAAAGTATAGAACACTTAGTTAAGCTATGATAACAAGAATGTTATCATAAAAGAGAAAAGTTAATTGAGTCAGTGGAAAGTTGAGTTTTACCAATTCCTTAACGGGAACTCCCCAGTCTTGGATTGGTTTAACGCTCAGGATGCAAAAGTAAAAGCTAAGTTTGCTCACGTTTTCGATCTCCTACAAGAACAAGGAACAGCAGTAGGAAAACCATACGTTGCACCGATTGAGGATAAACTCTATGAAATTCGGGTAGAACAAGATACAAATATTTATCGCACTATTTACTTTGCTTACACTGGCAAACAATTCATATTGGTTCATGGTTTTCAAAAAAAAACTCAGAAAACACCAAGAAAAGAGATAGATCTTGCCAAAGAGCGCATGAAAGCATTTTTAGATGAAGAGAAACAGAAAAAAGCAACCTCTCAAACAAAAGGTAAGAAATCTAAAAAAGGTCAAAAAAGATGACTTCTAACACTGTATCCTGGAACTCTATCCGCGATGAAGTACTTGCAGATTCAGCAGTCAAGGCTGAGTATGATGCTTTGAAATCTGAATTTGCCATAGCGCGTATAGTTATAGCTTTGAGAAAGGCTAGTGGCTTAAGTCAAAGGGAATTTGCCGCACAAGTTGGCATAAAGCAGCCTCAGCTTGCCCGAATTGAATCAGGAAAACAAATTCCTAAGCTTGATACTTTGAATAAGCTTGCTTCTGCGGCAGGTTACACTGTTGAGATTAGCTTTACTTCCCTTAAAGACAAAAAACTTTCAAAAATTGAACCCTTGCGGCTCTCCTGTGATCTATTTGTTCGTACTTGACTAAGTATCAGTTAAACGTAGCTGAAAGCAGCACTATTAAGAGAAAGATTGCTGGCATTTTGTACGATGGCAATGAGTTCGTCTTGACCGAGTGTTTTTAGAAAAATTGCCGTTCCTGCGGGCAACCCTTGTGGAGCCGATCCCAACGAATAATTATTTGCACTGCCTTCAAGCTGGATGACATCGCCCTGAGTTAGGCTAAAGTCTTGAATCAGGGCATAATCTGCCTGTCCCAAGGTATTGTCTTGAGCGTCATTGTAGTAGACCTTAGAGCTATCACTTAACTTAAAGGTGTCTGCTCCTAGCCCTCCTGTCAGCGTATCAATTTCGCCTTTACCGGTTGATTGGCTGGCGGCAATACCTACAAGGATATCCTTGCCATCGCCACCAATGAGGGTGTCTTTACCCGATCCGCCAAAAAGGGTGTCATTTCCCCCATCCCCATAGACGCGATCTCTCCCCGCACCAGCAAAGATTGTATCGTTGCCATCTTGACCTCTGAGGGTGTCATTCCCTGCATAGCCATAGAGGGTTTGAGCGGAAGAATCGCCTGTCAGATTGTCGTTGGCATTCGTCCCTTTAAGTTCTCCAGGAGGCGTAGGAGAGTCAGTCTGAGCGACATAAGTACCTGGATTGGGATCGCCAGCACCAAAGACTTGAGTCCAGTAGTGGGAATAATTGACGCTTCCTGTATCATTAGGCAGGTAGGCATATCCCACACCCAGATGGGTAAAGTTGGGATTGAGGATATTGGCGCGATGGCCAGAGCTATTCATCCAAGCTTGCACGACGGCTTCTGGGGTTGAATAACCAGCAGCAATATTTTCTCCCCAGGTATTCCACTGATAACCCGTTCTCTCGATGCGCGTACCTGCACTAGAACCATCTTTTGGATCGGTGTGAGCGAAGAAATCTCCATTAGCCATGCGATCGGAGTGACCATCTGCGGCAGTGTCTAGCTTTTGGCTGAGACTTAAGGGTTTAAGATTTCGCTTGGCTCGTTCTTGGTTGACGAGTTCGAGTATTCTTTGGTCAAATTTGTCTGCATTTAATAGAGCCATAATTCCCTCCTTTTAGCAAAAAAAACTAAAGATACAGCAAGTTACAGGTGCAATGTTTGGTGCATGAGTTGCAATTTTACATAATCAATTAAGTTGCAAAGATAACCTAGAAAATGTAAAAAAAAAGATAATGAATCGAAGCACAATAGTTTTAATCTTGTGTCTATTCACTGTCTGGCAATGAATACAGCTTTTTCTATAAAAAGTATTTAAGCAAATATTTCTCGTTTAACAAATACGTGAATTTACTGATTTTTGTATGAATTAAACTTGCGATCGCCAATTTTGACTATTGATTAAATTTACTGATTATATTTATCCTTTTGGAAATTATTTTAAATAATCTCTTTACTTTTGTCTAAAATATATGTAATCACAAGAGCGCGAACATTCTATAAAGTGCCTTTGAGAAAAAGAAAAACCCAATCATTTTTTAAAGAATGAAACGACACGGATTATTTGTTGGTTTATCAACATTAGACTTTATATATTTAACTAAAAACATCCCAGAAACTAATCAAAAAATTGTTGCTTTAGATCAAACTATTGCGGCTGGTGGCCCTGCTACTAATGCAGCAGTAACTTTTAGTTATTTGGGCGATCGCGCTACTGTATTAAGTGTTATTGGCAATCATCCCATCAGTCAAATAATTCGCTCAGATTTAGAAACCTATTCTGTCAAAATTGTAGACTTAGATCCCAATCGTTTTGAATTCCCTTCTGTTTCTTCTATTATCATCACTCAATTGACGGGAGAACGCGCGGTTATTTCTGTCAATGCCACCAAATCTCAAGCTACTCTCGAACAAATTCCCACAGATATTTTACAAGACGTTGAAATTGTTTTAGTAGACGGACATCAAATGGAAGTTAGTATTGCGATCGCACAGCAAGCTAAAGCTAAAGATATCCCAATTGTTATCGATGGAGGAAGTTGGAAATCTAACTTTGAAAAAGTTTTACCTTATGTTGATTATGCGATTTGTTCGAGTAATTTTTATCCTCCTAATTGCCAGAATCAGCAAGATGTTTTTACTTATCTTCAAGAAATCGGCATTCCTCATCTAGCTATTACCCAAGGAGAAAACTCTATTAAATATTTAAGCCAAGGCAAAAAAGGAGAAATAGATATTACTACTACTAAAGTCGTCGATACTTTAGGGGCTGGTGACATTTTTCACGGTGCTTTCTGTCACTATATCTTGCAAAAAAACTTTATTGAGTCTCTTACATCGGCGGCTAAAATTGCTTCTTATTCCTGTCAATTTTTTGGGACTCGGCAATGGCTGTTAAATGAAATTGAATAGAATTAAAATATGTTCGACTCAGATCCATCATCTAACAGTTCAGATTCTTGGCTGCAATTACTCAAACAAAATCGAGCGATCGCGATTATTCGTTCTTTCGAGCAAGAATTAGGTCGTTCGATGGCGAAAGCCGTTGCCCAAGGAGGTATGCGCCTGATTGAAATTACTTGGAATAGCGATCGCGCTGCCGAGTTAATTAGTCAATTGCGATCGGAATTACCTAACTGCATCATCGGGACTGGAACGATTTTAACAGTTGATCAGTTGAAAGATGCGATCGCTTGCGGCATTCAATTTTGCTTCACTCCTCACGTTAATCGACAACTCATTCAAACGGC
>CAYTUO010000133.1:0-10268 GCA_964441015.1 uncultured Pleurocapsa sp. | reverse complement strand
TTCATGTATATGACTATCAATGTTCGTTGTGTGGATTAAAAGTCATTCAATCGCTGACGCAAAGTATTGTAGATGGGGCACATATCAAACCTTTTGCACAGTTCTATGATAATCGGGTGGATAATGGAATTTCTCTCTGTAAAAATCATCATTGGGCATTTGATCGCGGTTTATTCAGCATCAATAATGATTACAAAATCGTAGTGGCTAAAAATTTTCAAGAAAAATCACCCAATTCTAGACCTTTGAGAGATTTTGACGGAGAATCCATATTATTACCACAATCACAGAAAGATTATCCAAGACTGGAGGCTATACAGTGGCATAAAAAAAATGTTTTTAGGGCTTAATCCACTAAAAAAGCAAGATTTGAACTATGACGGAAGTCCAGCCATCATTATTTCCTTCTCGCACCGTTCCTGAGTTAGTAGAAGATATTAAAAAGCTAACTGAAGAGATCCAAGAATTGTATTTTCAAGATGAGATCCCTATCGTTTTGGGCTGGAGTGGAGGAAAAGACAGTTCATGTGTACTACAGTTAGTATGGAATGCGATCGCGTTACTTCCGAGAGAAAAGCGAACTAAAACAATTCACGTCATTACAAATGACACATTAGTGGAAAATCCAGTAGTTTCGGCTTGGGTATGTAAATCACTAGAAAGAATGCAAGATGCAGCCCAAAAGCAAGGAATTCCCATAGCAACTCATTTGACTCATCCTATTGTTCAAGATACATTTTGGGCTTGTTTAATCGGTAAAGGATATCCTGCCCCTAGAAATAGATTCAGATGGTGTACCGAACGCATGAAAATTAAACCCACTGATTCTTTTATTCGAGAAGTTATTAGAAATAGTGGGGAAGTTATTTTAGTTTTAGGCACTCGTAAAGCAGAAAGCACAAAACGGGCTGCTAATATGGCTAAACATAGAGAATGGCGAGTACGCGATCGCATTAATACGAATCCTAATCGACCTAACTCTTATATTTATCTACCTATCGAAGACTGGCGTACTGATGAAGTATGGCTTTACCTAATGCAATGGGAAAATCCTTGGGGAGGTAACAATAAAGATTTATTTGCCATGTATCGCGGCGCGACAGCAGATAATGAATGTCCTTTAGTCGTAGATACATCTACTCCCAGTTGCGGTGATTCCCGATTTGGTTGCTGGGTTTGTACGATGGTAAATAAAGATAAATCAATGGAGGCAATGATTCAAAATGATGAAGAAAAAGAATGGTTACAGCCGCTATTAGATATTCGTAATGAACTAGACATTGAAAACGATCGCGATAAAAGAGATTTTCGTAGAATCTATGGTAGAGTAGAACTTTTTGAACGCAATGTAGACGGAGAAATCTCTATCGAACCCATTCCTGGCCCTTATACAAAATACTGGCGGGAATATTGGTTAAGACAAGTCCTCAAAGCACAAGTTAAAGTCCGCCAAAATGCGCCAGAAGAATTCAAAGATATTACTTTAATTACCCCAGAAGAATTGAGCGAAATTCGCCGTATCTGGTTAGAAGAAAAACACGAATTTGACGACAGTTTACCCCGCATTTATCAAGAAGTGACCGGAGAAACTTTTCAAGACGATCGCCCTGGTGCTAATACTAGCTTATTAGGTAGCGATGAATGGGATGTATTAGAAGAAATCTGTGGCGACGATGCCATGCACCTAGAATTAATGGCAAAACTCCTCGACACCGAACGTCAATATTACACCAAATCTCGTCGCACGGGAATTTATAACAATTTAGAAAAATGTTTTGAAAGTAGTTCTCGTTCTAAAGATGAGGCGATTGAAAATGCACACCTGAAACGAGATTTAAAAACTGCTGCTGGTGAAGGAGATATAAAAACAATAAAACAACTCACCTGGGCCAATATTAAATTCTCGAAGAAGGTTGAGGATGATTAATACCAAACCGATAGACAACTAATTAGATAAGAATAAAGTTTTGCATCGCGATCGCTACTAATGAAAGGCTGTCGTTCTTTTGTTTTTCAAACAATGCGATCGGACAATCGCCATAAAGTCATTCTTAGTAAACGGACTCAAGTTAATCTAGTTTTTTTTCCTCAGTAATTATCCGCTTCGCCTTACCTAACCGATAAGCTGTCAAAGGACTATTCCGAATATCTGCCTCTAACCGCGCATTCAATTCATCTAAATCTAAAATCAGCGCATCCCAACGTTTTACCAGTTCTCGAAGTTTTGCAACAGAACGCACCCTCGTTTGAGCATCAGGAATTTTTGGTTGCTTATTCATAATAAATCCCAGTTTCTCTTAATTTCTTGAATATTTGCTGCCGTTGCTTCTGATACAGCGCTAGCTTCTTCTATAGTTCGGTCTAGTATTTCTAGACTAGCATTGGAAGCCGCAGGTTGAGACAGATAAATTCTGCGTAATGTGGTATAGAAACGCGAGTAATAAGAATCTACCCGTTCTCTAAGATTTTGTAGTTCTCCCAATTCAGGTATTGTATCCTCAGTTTCACCAAATTGTTCAAAAATTATAAACTCAGTTTTCGTAGCTTCATCTAATCTTTCTAGTAACTGTCGTTGCAAATCAAAAACTCTTATGAGTATTTCAGCCGACAATCTCGCCATAGTTATTATTCTTTATTTTTTAGACTGGTAATTTATAATATTATCAGAAAATATTTCAAGATTTTTATTTTTCATTAATTCATGATTTTCAAAGAATTAGTATTGCAAAATTTTGGCCCTTATGCTGGTCGTCATGTTATTAATCTCAGCCCAGAAATTAACGAAACAACTCGTCCAATTATTCTCTTCGGTGGAATGAATGGGGGTGGAAAAACAACGCTAATGGATGCCATTCGCCTCGCTTTATACGGACAACGCGCTCAATGTTCTACAAGAGGGAATTTAGGATATAGTGAATTCTTGACTCAATCAGTTAATAACCAAACTTTATCTATCGAAAAAACTCGTATAGAATTGACTTTTGAACATATTATTGATGACCAATGGAGAGAACTAAAAATTGTCCGCACTTGGACAAAAAATCCGAAAGATGGCAAAGATAGTTTAGGCATATTAGATACAGAATGGCCCGATAATGCCCTAGCAAATACTTGGGATGAATATATTGAAACTCTCTTGCCTTTAGGAATCTCTAATCTCTTTTTGTTTGATGGCGAACAAGTTAAAGAACTTGCCGAACAAGATAGCCCTCCTCAAGCTGTTATTGATGCGATTCAATCTTTATTAGGACTTGAATTAGCTGAACGATTATCGGTCGATTTAGATATTTTAGCAAATCGCAAACGCAAGTCTTTAGCAACTACTTCTCAACGGGCTAATCTAGAAGAAATTGAAGCCAAACTATCGCAATACGATCGCGACAAGGAAATGGCACAAAAATCATTAGACATACTACAAACTCAATTAAAAGACGCGCAAATACAACATGAAGAAGCAGCCGATAAATTTCGGACAGAAGGAGGCAGAATTGCTGCTCAACGAAGTCAATTAGAAAACAAAATTAGTGAACTCACTCAGGCGATCGAAAACAAACGAGACGAGATGTGTAATTTAGCATCTGATGTTTTGCCGATTGGATTAGTGACTCCTCTGCTAAATCGAGCAAAGATTCAAGCAGAAAAAGAACTCGAAATTCAACAGGCTTCATCAGCTAGAGAGGTCATCCAAAAACGAGACGATCGCTTGTTAGACTACATCGCTAATATATCTTTAACCCCCGAACAGTTGGAAAAGATTAAATTCTTTCTTCAACTGGAAAATCAAGCTTTAAACCAAGAACTAGCGTTAAATAAAGAACCTTGGTTAGGCGTAGATGAGGAAGGAATCAAACAGCTAGTGAATTTACTACAACATCAACTTCCCATGCAAATGAATCTCGCTGAAAAACAAATAGAGAGATTAAAACAACTCGAAGAGGAATTGAATTCGACAGAAAGACAATTAGCTGTCGCTGCATCGCCAGAAGAATATCAAAAGTTAGATGGGTTGCTCAAAGAAGCGCAAAAAGAATTAGTTAAGCGTCAAGCAGCTTATGAGGCAGGCAATCGTAAGTACGAAGAGATAAAAAAAGCTATCGAAAAGACAAAAAAAGAACTTGAAAAATATAGCGAACAAGCCATCGATCGCGCCAATGACGAACATATCATTCAATCTGTCGCCAAAGTCCAAAAAACTCTCCAGTTATTTAGAGAACGTCTCACCCTGAAAAAGTTAAATAAATTAGAGGGAGAAGTAACCGAATGTTTCCGCTATCTCTTACATAAATCCGATCTAGTTCATCGAGTTGCGATCGACACGAATAATTTTAGTCTCTCTCTTTACGATCCTAACGGACAACCTGTGCCTAAACATCGCCTCTCTGCTGGAGAAAAACAGTTACTTGCCATTGCTTTTTTATGGGGACTGGCACGAGTTTCTGGACGCAATTTACCCGTCGCGATCGATACTCCGTTAGGACGCTTGGATTCTTCCCACCGCAACAATCTAGTCGAACGCTATTTTCCTACAGCATCCCATCAAGTTATTCTTCTTTCTACCGATACGGAGATTGGAAAAGCCGAGGTAGAAATCTTACGAGAACAAAACGCGATCGCACGGGAATATCTCTTAAAATATGACCCCCATAAGCGTCAAACGACTGTTCTAGATGGGTATTTTTATTAAGTTTTGTCAAAAATTTTTTCTTTTTTAAAGAAATGACTAGACTTTTTGCCTACTTGACCTTATTATTTAGATAATGGAATATTTGTGTTTAAAAACAAATTCCACCACTCCATTATATTAAATGTCAATAGTATAATATCAGAAAAAAAGAACTGAGTCAAAACTAAAAAATTTCGCGCCACAATTTTTAACAAAAATAGATGACAACTTTAACCTTAAACTTATCTCCAATTCTGAAACTTACGGACGAGCAGTTTGAAAAACTTGCTGCCGTTAACCAAGATTTACGACTCGAACTCACTGCTAATAAAGAATTAATTCTTATGCCCCCAACAGGTGGAGAAACAGGCAATCGAAACTTTGAAATTTATATCGATCTGGGCAATTGGAATCGTCAAACTCGATTGGGAAAAGCTTTTGATTCCTCGACAGGATTTCGACTTCCCAATGGTGCAACTCGTTCTCCCGACGTAAGTTGGATAAGTTTAGAACGATGGGAAGCATTAACTCAAGAACAAAGAAAAAAATTTATTCCTTTATGCCCCGACTTTGCCGTGGAATTAGTTTCAGAAACTGATGACTTAGAAGAGATACAGAAAAAGATGCAAGAGTATCTAGATAATGGACTGCGCTTGGGTTGGCTAATTAATCCTAAAACTCGGACAATTGAAATTTATCGTCCTAACCAAGCTGTTGAGATTCTTCAGTCTTCTACCAGAATTACAGGAGAGGATGTCTTGCCAGGATTTATCTTAGATTTACAACCGATTTGGAATTAAAAACATTAGTTATTATGGAACCTCCTATCGAACGCATTAAACTTTCTCTCTCAGCAAGAGATCAACTTGTAAAACTCAAACGCTATACCAAAATCGAGCAATGGAATATTTTATGTCGCTGGGCATTTTGTCGTTCTCTTGCCGAACCAAGTATTCCTTCTCCCGTTCCCATTCCCACCGATAGTAATGTCGAAATGACCTGGAAAGTTTTTGGTACAGATCTGACCGATATTCTCTTAATTGCACTCAAACAACGCTGTCACGAAGATGGTTTGGGAACAGATAAAGAAACCCTTGCTACTCAATTTCGCTTGCACCTACATCGCGGTATTGGTTATTTAGCAGGCGATCCCAATATTAAAAAAATAGAAGATTTAATTGCTTTAATAAGCACTGCATCTAAACAAAATTAAGGCAGGCCAATGCCCACCCCGCCGGATTGAAAATAGCGATTACAGACCAACTAAATTCAGGAAATTTCCGAATACATCAACATTAGCTAGGATTGCGTAGGCAATGATCGCGCCTCCCACACCACCAATGAAAAAGCCACTTGCATACTCATTCCAACCTTCAGGTTCATCTAGTGCTTTAGGAGGCTATCTTAATGAAGATTTCTCCGATCAATCGTCGTCCTCAAGCAACAGAGTTGGGCGATCGCGCATAAGCTAAAAGATAGAAACTTTACAAGATAAATTAATGTTAATTCAGGGAGACACCATCGCAGCGATCGCAACTGCCATTGTTCCCCAACAAGGAAGCATCGGAATTGTGCGTCTATCCGGTGCAAAAGCCATAGAAATTGCCCGTACCCTTTTTGAGGCCCCAGGAAAGCAGCGTTGGGAAAGTCACCGCATCCTCTACGGTTACAGTCGCCACCCCCAAACCCAACAACTGGTAGACGAAGCCTTATTACTTATTATGCAGGCTCCTCGTTCCTACACTCGTGAGGATGTCATCGAATTCCACTGTCATGGTGGCATCATGCCCATCCAACAAGTTCTACAATTGTGCCTAGAATCAGGGGCAAGATTGGCACAACCGGGCGAATTTACTCTACGGGCATTTCTCAACGGACGTATCGATCTCACCCAAGCAGAAAGTGTAGCAGAATTAGTCGGGGCACAGTCTCCCCAAGCATCCCAGATTGCCCTCGCCGGATTACAGGGAAAACTCGCCCATCCTATTCGTCAATTGCGGGAAACCTGTCTCGATCTTCTCGCTGAAGTTGAAGCAAGGATTGATTTTGAAGAAGATTTACCGCTTTTAGATGAAGATGAAATTTGCGCTAACCTAGAGGCAGTTTTGTACCAAGTCAAAGATATCCTCGCCACCGCAGATCGAGGGGAATTACTTCGTACTGGGTTAAAAGTTGCGATTGTCGGTCGTCCTAATGTGGGAAAATCGAGCTTGTTAAATGCTTGGAGTCGCAGCGATCGCGCCATTGTCACCGATCTTCCTGGAACCACTCGCGATGTTGTAGAATCTCAATTAGTCGTCGGCGGCATTCCCGTACAAGTCTTGGATACGGCAGGAATTCGGGAAACAGAAGATACCGTCGAAAAAATGGGAGTCGAGCGATCGCGCCATGCTGCCCAAATCGCCGATCTCATTCTACTCACCATTGATGCCCAAGCGGGTTGGACTGCCGAAGACGAAGCAATCTATCTACAAGTCAAACACCGCCCGCTCATTCTTGTCATCAATAAAACCGATCTCCCTGCTGCCCAATCTGTTCCTCTACCACAAATTGATAAAATTGTCAAGACTGCTGCTGCCAAAAATCAGGGGATTGAGGATTTAGAAACGGCTATTTTAGAGTCAGTGCAAACGGGAAATTTAACGGCAGCGAATTTAGATTTAGCCATTAACCAAAGACAAGCTGCTGCGTTAACCCGCGCTAAAGTTGCCCTAGAACAAGTACAAGAAACGATACGCGATCGCCTGCCGCTAGATTTTTGGACAATCGATCTCAGAAGTGCCATCCAAGCATTGGGAGAAATTACAGGCGAGGAAGTCACCGAATCGGTTTTAGATAAAATTTTTAGTCGTTTTTGTATTGGGAAATAAACCAGAAGAAGTGTTACCATGATAGGTTGCAGTATTCATTCAATTCATTAACCTTGACCTTATGGCTCTAACTCAACAGCGAAAACAAGAACTGATGACCGAATTTCAGGCGCACGCAACCGACACTGGTTCAGCCGATCTGCAAGTAGCCTTACTGACGGAGCGAATCAACCAACTGAGCAGCCATCTTCAATCCAATCCAAAAGATCACGCTTCTCGGCGGGGATTGCTCCAAATGATCGGTCGTCGCAAAAGTCTGTTAACTTATATTCAAAATAAAGATCCCAACCGCTACCAGTCCTTAATCGGTCGCCTGGGCATTCGTCGTTAAATCTTATCCTAAAATCTATGTCTTCTAAACCTTCGCGGGAGCGTTTGGCCTTTGAACCCCGCCAAAAGAAGAAAAAAGCTCCCAAACTCCCTCCCCAAGAAAGCCAAAAAAATTCTGAAAAGACTGACAGTTCTACTCGCCAACAAACTGCTGCAATGGCAATCCCAGAAGCAGTCAGCAAGCGTATGGTGCGTCGCATGGCCCTATTTTGCGGGATTCCGACTGGGTTAGGGATGTCATCGTTCTTCATCTTCTACTGGATTGTCAGCAACGGATGGGTGAAAATCCCTGCATCAGCCGTAGGTACCGTTAGTTTAGGCTTGTTTGGGCTGGGAGTGTTGGGATTAAGCTATGGCATTCTCTCCACTTCCTGGGATGAAGACAGAGTTGGCGGTTGGTTTGGCGCTCAAGAGTTTAGAGTCAACTTGGAACGGATGACAGCCGCTTGGCGTGCAGCGAAAGAAGCTAAAAAAGTTAAATAATTCAAGCGATTGACCAAAATACTGACAACTAAGGAATACCGACATGATTGTAGTCATGAAAGTAGGTTCCCCAGAAGCTGAAATCGAGCGAATTAGCGCTGAATTGGAGGAATGGGGCTTAACACCAGAGAAAATCGTGGGTAAACACAAAGTCGTAATTGGTTTGGTGGGCGATACTGCTGACTTAGATCCGTTACGCATTCAAGAAATGAGCCACTGGATCGAGCACGTCCTGCGCGTCGAGCAACCCTTTAAGCGAGCTAGCTTGGAGTTTCGTCACGGAGAACCGAGCGAGGTCATCGTGTCTACGCCTAGCGGGCCAGTGCCTTTTGGACGCAACCATCCCGTCGTTTTGATTGCCGGCCCTTGCTCGGTGGAAAACGAACAGATGATTGTAGAAACCGCCAAGCGCGTTAAGGCCGCGGGCGCTCAATTTCTGCGGGGTGGCGCTTACAAACCGCGTACCTCTCCCTATGCTTTCCAAGGACATGGAGAAAGTGCTTTAGGCTTGCTGGCAGCAGCGAAAGAAGCGACTGGCTTGGGAATCATTACGGAAGTGATGGATTCTGCCGATTTGGAAAAGATTGCTGAAGTAGCCGATGTCATCCAAGTTGGCGCAAGAAATATGCAAAATTTCTCTCTGCTGAAAAAAGTGGGTGCCCAGGATAAACCCGTACTGTTAAAACGAGGAATGTCAGCAACGATTGAAGAGTGGATCATGGCAGCCGAGTATATTTTGGCAGCAGGCAATCCCAAGGTAATTCTCTGCGAACGGGGCATTCGTACTTTCGATCGCGACTATACTCGCAATACTCTAGATCTATCGGTACTCCCAGTTCTCCACTCTCTAACCCACTTACCAGTTACTATCGATCCTAGTCACGGGACGGGTAAGTCTGAGTATGTTCCAGCCATGTCAATGGCGGCGATCGCAGCGGGAACGGATGCTTTGATGATTGAAGTTCATCCTAACCCTGCCAAAGCTCTCTCGGACGGGCCCCAATCGCTCACGCCAGAACGTTTTGATCGCCTCGTTCAAGAGTTGTCAGTCATCGGTAAAGCAGTCGGTCGATGGCACCAACCTGCGGTGGCCTTAGCTTAAGGTAACTGATTACTGACAACTGATATTAACTGCGAAATAACCGCGTATATTGTGTCTGATGGGCCATACTAGCTAGGGCTAATCCCCAACTACAACTACTCAACTCCTCATCTTTTAGTAAGAAAATCTCCTGCGTCACCTGAGTGAGATGGTCATGGAGATTTAAAAGCACTTGTTGACCAGATGTTTGACCGAGTGGAATTAATCTGACTCCTGCACTAATTAAATTGGCTGCCCAACTTTGTAAATAGCCAATAACGGTTGCTTGGGGTTCAATTTGCCAGCAAGCAGCAGCAAGTCCAAAGGCAACAGCATAATTACAAGGAGATTCGATCGCACCAGTGATTGCTCGAAATTGAGGTTGCAACTCAACCAATAATTTCAGGAGCGATCGCCCCATTTGCCAACTTTGCTGTCGCAATTCTTCGGTTTCTCTGGCAGCAGACAGCCAAGCGTTCCATTTCGCGATCGCTTCTAAATCGTCTCGACAAACACTTTGATAGGTTCGCCACATCACCGCCGCTTCGATCCGAATTGTTCCATATTGGAGTTCTTGTCCGAGCCAATCTTCTAAAGTTTCTTTACTCTTGATGACTTCGCGATCGACTAATGCTTCCAATCCTTCAGAATAGCTATAAGCCCCCACAGGTAACGCAGGACTCACAAGCTGTAATAAACGTAAAAGTGCCGAATCATTAGTCATTAATCCTTTCATCAACCCTCCGCGTTTTTCTCCGTGCCTGGAGTGTCTGGAGTGCGGGATTAATCATTGGTGACAAGTTAAGGTTGTGTGCAATTTGTCAAGAACATGATGACAAAA
>CAYTUO010000132.1:0-10274 GCA_964441015.1 uncultured Pleurocapsa sp. | reverse complement strand
GTTGAAACTCTCCGAGTTAGCCGCGATCGCCCAAACCACCCTATCTGCTCTGCAAGCCAGCCCTAACATAGTTCGCACTATCGGTCAGCTAGCCTTAGTCGGCTTTTGTAGCGTTCGAGATCTACTCTCACCCAACAATCTACCTACAGAGATTTTAGAGCCATTTCTAACATCGACATCAGAGTGGGATAAGAATCTTCAAGAGAAGGAGCCTGTGCCAGAAGCAGTTCAATTGTCTAAGCAGACATCTGACAATCTTTTAATACGCGCAAAATCCCCTGATCAAGCCGAAATAGAGCTTTTGGAGGTAGCCAAAATGAATCCACCTGTTGCCTCAGAGTGGACACTCAAGACTTCCCAGCTATTTGTTTGGTTAGTGGGAGATGCTATCTTTACCTTGCCCTGCGACAGGATTGAAGAAAATTTGCTGCCCAAAGTTATACAAATGATTCAATTTGAGGAGCGGCGGTTTTTGCAATGGCGCAAGCAAATTGTTCCAATTTATCAACTGTCCGAACTGCTAAGTAACTGTCCTTTGCCAGAGCTAAATCCCACTCAGAGTGGGGTAACTTCTTCTGGTGAGATAACGCTAACGCTGGTCATCAAACAAAATCAGCAAATTATTGCCTTAGAGTCAGCGATCGAGCATCTAATTGCCAAGTCAGAACTTGTTGTCCAGCCTTTAGCTCCCGATCTCGTGCTTCCTAGTTATTGCTACGGCTACTGTGCCTGGGAAAGCGATCGCCTTATCAAAATCATTGATGTTGCTGCTCTGCTCGACCAGATCTTTTCCCAAAACGGGGAGTCGGAAAAGGGTAGTATTGCCAAAACTCATCAAGGCGATCGCCTTTCAGCTAACTTGCAGCAGAAAGTTGAATTTCGGGACTCATGAGCAAGTATAGAGGTTCGCCCGACGCTCTACAATTGTAGTAGGAAAACGACGTTAAGACTATTCAATCTCATGTCGGCTCAATCGGTTATTCCTCCTGCAACACCAGCCAAGTGGTCGGTCAACGACTACCATCGCATGATTGAATCGGGCATCCTGAGCGAGCGCCGCCTAGAATTGCTCGACGGAGAAATTTGGGAAATGTCCCCTGAAGGACCGCTACATACATCGATTAATATTAAAGCCGTCAAATACTTGCGCTCGCTCTTAGAGGGATTAGCTGAAGTTCGAGAGGCACATCCGATTACGCTAGCTAATTCCGAACCAGAACCGGATGTTGCTGTTGTTAAGTTGCCTGAATCTCTTTACGATACCCGCCATCCTCAACCCAACGACATTTACTGGTTGATAGAAATTGCCGATCGCACTTTGACAATAGATTTAGGCAGAAAGAAAAAAGCCTATGCGCTGGCTGGAATTGAAGAGTATTGGGTGATTGACGTAGCAAGCCAGAAATTAAGAATTTTCCGCTCTCCACAGGGCGCTAGTTACGCTGACTTCTCTGAAGTCATGCAAGGAACCGTTACGCCATTAGCTTTTAGCTCCCTTGAGGTTTCTGTTGAGAGATTGCTGGGCAAAGATTTATCGACTTAAAGTCCCAAATAGTAATAACAGCAAGAGATTGGTTCTTTTCTGAATATTCGTCAACAAAGACTTGACAAATAGGATTTTGTCTTAACTTGTCACGAATGGTCTAGGGCTACTGAAAACCCCACCCTCGGCGTAGCAGGGTGGTGTAGTTCAAAACGTAATTACGCTACGAATGGATTCTCCTTTGTGCATTAGCTCGAAGGCATCGTTAATCTTTTCTAAAGGCATGACATGAGTAATTAAATCGTCAATATTAATTTTTCCTTCCATGTACCAATCCACAATTTTCGGTACGTCTGTCCTTCCCCTCGCGCCTCCAAATGCTGTTCCTTTCCAAACTCTGCCAGTCACTAATTGAAAAGGACGAGTGCGAATTTCTTCTCCTGCACCTGCAACGCCAATAATGGTAGAAACTCCCCAACCTTTATGACAGCATTCAAGAGCTTGTCGCATGAGATTGACATTGCCAATGCACTCAAAACTATAATCGGCTCCCCCTTTCGTTAACTCGACTAAATATGCGACTAAATCGCCTTCTACTTCATTGGGGTTGACGAAGTGAGTCATGCCAAATTTTTCGGCTAGAGGTCGTCTGGCGGGATTAATATCTATGCCAACTATCATATTAGCACCCACCATTTTCGCTCCCTGGATGACGTTTAATCCAATTCCCCCTAGTCCAAAGACGACGACATTGGCACCTGGTTCTACTTTTGCTGTATTGACGACGGCACCAATTCCGGTAGTCACGCCGCAACCGATGTAACATACTTTATCGAAAGGGGCATCTTCTCGAATCTTGGCGACGGAAATCTCTGGCAAAACTGTATAGTTAGAAAAGGTCGAGGTGCCCATGTAGTGATGGAGCTTCTTGCCATCAAGAGAAAAACGACTGCTCCCGTCTGGCATTACTCCTCGCCCTTGGGTTGTACGAATAGCTTGACAGAGATTCGTTTTCATGCTAAGGCAATACTCGCACTGGCGGCATTCGGGAATGTAGAGAGGAATCACGCGATCGCCTGGTTTGACGCTTTTGACCCCTGCACCCACTTCTACGACAATACCAGCCCCTTCATGTCCCAGGATGGCGGGAAATAAGCCTTCGGGATCTTTACCAGAAAGCGTATAGGCATCGGTATGACAAACCCCTGTGGCTTTAATTTCGACTAAAACTTCTCCCTCTTTAGGCCCTTCGAGTTGTACAGTTTCAATACTTAAAGGTTTACCTGGTTCAAAAGCAACGGCTGCTTTAACTTCCATAGTTGACTCCCGATTCAGATTTTGGATTTTGGATTGATTTAATCACCAGTCACCTTCTCACCAATCACCAATCACCAATCACCAAGGACTAAGAACTAAGGACTAGCGAGCGGGACGCTCACACTACTACTGAACTACTGAACTCCTGAACTACTGAACTCCTGAACTACTGCCTTTTTTAGTGTGTTTCCATCTCGTGAAGAATTAATCGAAAATCGCTCAAGATATTGTGCAAATTAGTCTCCATCAGGACAGGGACGTGAACAAAAATACAGTGACTGTGGGGATGAGATTGTCTGAGATGCTTGAGAACCTGATAATACAATCCTTCGCAGACAAATTTTCCCGCATCATAACTAATATGAGTATGAGATAATTTGGTAACTAATTGCTCTAAATTTACAGAAGTTTTAATTTGCTTGTTTCCCCAGGTGGCATGGGATTCGACAGTGAGTCGATCGCGCGACTCGGCCATTCCGCAGCAGATAACAATATCTGGTCGCAAAACTTCAATTGTAGCGATCGCCCGTTGACTGGCAAGAGAAATATCGACGGGTAACTGTTTTAAAAAGGTCAAAGAAGCAAAGCAAAATTCTTCCTCTTGGATCTTTGTTAATAAATCGTCTGAGGAATTAGAAACTTGATGGGGAAGCCAGGTTTGAAAGGAAGTGAGCAGAATTTGTTGAGCCATTCACCTACAATGGAAAGAAGCAATATATTTATCAATCTAAAATCCAAAATCCTTTCATCCAAAATTTTATAATGGCACTGATTGCTGTAATTGACTATGATATGGGAAATCTGCATTCTGCTTGCAAAGGGCTAGAAAATGCAGGTGCAATCCCCAAAATTACTGATTCTCCTCAAGATATCGAACAAGCGGATGCAATAGTCTTGCCAGGAGTAGGGGCATTCGATCCAGCCGTACAGCATTTGCGATCGCGTCATCTCGAAGAACCCATCAAAGAAGCGATCGCGACTGGAAAACCCTTTTTAGGGATCTGTTTGGGACTGCAAATTCTCTTTGATGGGTCAGAAGAAGGAGTCGAACCCGGATTAGGGATTATTCCTGGGATAGTGCGTCGCTTTCGTTCCGAACTCGGATTAACCATTCCCCATATGGGTTGGAATCGCTTGGAATTAACCCAACCGGAACATCCTGTCTGGCAAGGGTTACCCCCAGATCCCTACGTTTATTTCGTTCATTCTTATTATGTCGATCCCGTCGATCCTAGCGTGCGTGCGGCAATAGTCACCCACGGTACTCAGACTGTAACGGCTGCGATCGCCCGCGATAATCTGGTAGCTGTACAGTTTCACCCAGAAAAATCCTCTGATAACGGACTAAAAATCCTTGCTAATTTCGTCGCTCAATTAAAGCCAAGTTATGCGCTAACGTAGTTCTTAATAGCAATACTAATAAGAATAAGCTAGAAGAAACCAAGACGATCGCGGCTCCAGAAGGAAGATTATTGTAATAACTAATGTAAACTCCTGCCGTACTCGCAAATGAACCTATAATCGCTCCCAGTATCATCATTTGGTGCAATTCTTTGACTAAAAGATAAGCTGTCAGTGCGGGCCCGATTAAAAGAGAAATTACGAGAATCACTCCAACTGCTTGCATACTAGCAATAATGGTTAAGGTAATCGCTGCCATAAAACAAAAATGGATAGTATCAATGGGCAGTCCGATCGCTTGCGCCCCCATCCTATCGAAGGTATAAAATAGCAATTCTTTATAGAATAACCGGATTGCTATTAGGATAATTACGGCGATAATTGTAGTTCGATAGATATCATGAATGGTAACGCCTAAAATATCTCCAAATAGAAAGCTATCTAGATCTAATTTGCTTTTAAAAACTGTAATTAGCGTAATCCCCAAAGCAAAAAAAGTAGAAAAAGTTAACGCCATTGCAGAATCCACTTTGACGCGAGATTGAGAGCGAATTAAAGAAATTAAAAATGAACCCAGAATTCCTGATATAAAAGCCCCAATCAGAATATCAATTCCCAAAAAAAACGAGATCGCCAGTCCTGGAAAGACGCAATGAGCAATGACATCGCCTAAAAGCGCCATGCGTTGAACAATTAAATAACTGCCAACTATCGGACAGAGAATTCCTACTAAAATTCCAATCGCGATCGCGTGTCGCATGAATTCATAATTCCACGGTTCGAGCAACCAATTCAGCATCAATAATAATTAGTTCTAAGTAAACAATACTAATGACAAATCACTAACAAAAAAGCGTATTATCCCAACTTTGATGTAGCGGATTTTGTAAAGTTGTCCCATAAGCACGACGTAAATTTTCTGTAGTCATCACCTGTTTTGGCGTTCCGTCTGCAATCAAGCATCGATTGAGCAACAGCAGTCGATCCAATTGATTTAAAGTTTGTCCCCAATCATGACTACTTATCACCAGAATTTTGCCCTCTTTTCTGAGTTCGGCAAATATTTCTAGCATAATCGCCTCGGTTTTTTTGTCCACCCCAGTAAACGGTTCGTCCCACAGAAAAATTTCTGCCTGCTGCGCCAAAGCGCGGGCCAAGAATACCCGTTGCTGTTGTCCGCCAGAGAGTTCCCCAAGGCGACGATGACGTAGAGAGTACATTTCTACGCTTTCCAGCGCTGCTTTGACAATTTCTCTCGCGGCAGTTCCAGGACGGCGAAACCAGCCCAGATGCCGAGTTCGTGCCATCAGGACGACATTCGAGACAGTAATCGGAAAATCCCAATCAATCTGCGATCGCTGGGGAATATAGGCAACTTTCTGCAATTGTTGATGTAAAGGAGAAACGATTTCTCAAGAAAAGAGGCTGAAAGAGAAGACTTTAAATCTTGCTCTAGACAGCCCCAATTTGATTTACATTCAAGTGCCTAAAATTTAAGTCAGACAAAAAGTTGGCAGAAATATCATCCCGTCAGCAGAGAAACATCAGTTTTCTCAATCAGTTGAGTATATAAAGCGCTGAGTTGGGAAGCGACTCCTTTCCAGCTAAACTTCTTCTCAACACGCTTTCTGGCGTTTTGACCCAGGCGATCGCGCCACTGAGGATTTGAGAGAAGGCGATCAATAGCCTTAGCAAAAGACTCGACATCTTTTGGCGGTGCCAGTAACCCCGTTTCTTCAGGGACGACAGTAAATTGCAACCCACCTACATCGCTGGCGACCACAGGCGTGCCACTTGCCATCGCTTCAATGGCAACTAGACCAAAGGGTTCGTAGTGACTGGGAACAACGCAGACATCAGCCGCCGAATAATAGATCGGTAATTCTTCATCGCTAATCCGTCCGGGAAAGAGGGTTTTTTCGGTTAATCCCAGTTCGTTAACAATCCCTTCAATCCGTTCCCGTTCTATCCCGTCGCTTTGGCCAGGACGAGAACCCCCACCAATCACCAGTTTGAGATTGGGATCGTTACGCCACTGGGATGCATTGACGGCACGAACCAAGGTTTCAATCCCTTTGCGTTTGTCAAAACGTCCCACATACAAGACGACTTTCGCATCTGGGGCAAAACCTAGACGAATTCTGGCTTCTTCTGGGTCAATAGAGCCAAAATGCTCGATATCCGTCCCACAGGGAATAATGGTAATGTTACCTTTGCCAGAAACGAGCGATCGCATATGTTCTTGTTCTTGTGGACTGGTGGCTACAATGCGATCGTCATTTTCTAAGCAATCTTTCTCTACCTTCAAGCGGGTTTTGGCGATCATCGGAATCGTAGAGACTGACTTATATTTGACCGCACCCAAGGAATGATAAGTATGAACGACAGGTACGGATAATTTTCGCTTCAGTTCTAGTCCTACCCATCCAGAAATCCAGTAATTTGTATGTATGAGAGAATAGTTTATCCCTTCTTTTTTTTGAAATTTTAGAAATTCTTCCACAAACTGATGGCGATAGCCGAAAATTTCATCGCGCGGTATAAATTCTTCTGGCCCGGCTGTTAAACGAATAGTACGACAATTAGTTAAATGCTCTACGATTTTGGGTTGGTTTGGGCTACTTGCACGAGTAAACATCTCTACTCTCCATCCCTGTCGCGCTAAGGCTTCACCTACGTGCCTCACATAAACATTCTGTCCACCTGCTTCTTCTTTACCGATTTCTACAGCAGGATCGCCGTGAACCGAAATCAGTGCTATGGACTTTTGTGTTTTGTTATTCATTCTTTACTAAAACCTCAAATGGAACAAGGGTTAGGAGAAGTCTTGGACAATTGCCTTGACTTTGCTTTCCATCCCTTTTACTAGGACTTCAGATAAATGAAGAAGTCCAGAATGCTCTCTAAGAGAGTTTTCTTTTTGGATTAAAGACATAAGTCTTGTTAGAACTTGTTTGAGATTTTTTTAGATTTACCTCCTTGACAGATAGGTCTTTATAAGCATCGCTTTTATTATAGGGGACTTTGTAAAAAACTGTATCATATCATCACAAATTTTTGCTGAAAATAGCACTCGATCGCAATGGTCTTTACTTGGCTAAAAATCTGCTATACTGAGATTCGGTCATCGTGGAGAGGTGGCTGAGTGGTCGAAAGCGGCAGATTGCTAATCTGTTGTACGGTTCGAAAGTCCGTACCGAGGGTTCGAATCCCTCCCTCTCCGTTATCAGTGATTGGTGATTTATCAGTAATCAGTAATCAGTAATCAGTAATCAGTGAACTAATTCCCAGTTACCAATCACCAAGAACTAAGGACTAGTGATCGCACGCTACGCTTTCCGCACTACTACTGAACTCCTGAACTCCTAACACTGATAACTGATAACTGCTAACTGTTAACTGATCAAGCGTTTTCCCATGCAGAGAATAGCGAAGGTGAATAGACTAAATACATAACTAGGTTCTGGGACTGCAACCGATCTGACTTCGTTTACGCTGGAGTTAGTGTTTTCTATTATTGTTGGGTCGTTATTTTGGAAAAAACTATCTGGTAATTCTTTAAAAGGAATTTCTGTGGCAAGATTAGCCAAAAAATCGTTGAGTTCAAAGTCAAGCGAGTTATCCCAATTATCTTCGGCTTTGCGGATTACAAGCTCGTCTAGTTGAGTACTAAATTTAATATCAATTAAGAAAAAATCAATAATGGTTTGATTGTTGACTTGTTTGACGCGATTATTATTACCGAGAACATTAGCCTCTTGAGTGACAGATTGATTAATATCTGGAAGCTTTTCTGAGATGCGATCGCTTAAAATTTCGCTAAGATCAAAGCTAGGCAAAATATTGTTGAGACTCGTCTTCTTATTCTCTTTTGTATCCAGTTCGGGATCTAAAAAGAAAACATCGAAGATACTTTGATGGCTGATTTGGGTAATTCGATTCTTTTTTCGGAAAAGTTGGGCAAATTGCGCTATAGATTGGTCAATTTCTAGACTATTGTCCCTAAAGTCAGCAATAAATTCGATAATTTCAGCGTTGATAAAGTTTTTGATGACACTCTCATCTTTTCCTGTATTTAGATCGAGATCGAATAAGAACACATCAAGACTCGTTTGCTTGTTAACTTGAGTCACTCGGTTATTATTGCCAATAACTGAAGCGATTTGAGTGCTAGTTTGTAGCGTGGCTGAGTTAGCTGGCGCAGCACAGTAAGTTAATCCAACTAATGTAGCACCTATGCAACCGATCTGAGTGATTTGCTTTCGCATCTGAATTTTATCGAGTTAGTCATCAATTCCTTAATTGAAGAGTAATAGTCTCTGACTGGTATGTCAGTCCCAAATCAAGTAGAAAATAGTAGAAAGATGATTTGGTTATCGCTAGGGGTCGCCTCTACAATGATTTAATGACAGGAGAATATCGTTTAATAAAAACATGGATACCAAAGCCTTTAAGCGATCGCTGCAACAGTCCGAAAACTACCACCGCAAGGGATTCGGTCATGAAGCCGAAGTCATGGGGGTTTTGAACAGCGAGTATCAAAGCGATCTCATTCAAGAAATTCGCAATAACAACTATCGACTGCAACGGGGAAATGTTACGATTCGATTGGCTGAAGCGTTTGGTTTTTGTTGGGGAGTCGAACGTGCAGTGGCAATGGCTTATGAAACCCGCCAGCACTTCCCCAAGGAACGGATTTGGATTACTAATGAAATCATTCATAATCCTTCGGTGAATCAGCGTTTGCGGGAGATGGAAGTCGGATTTATTCCCGTCATTGAAGGCCAGAAAGATTTTTCAGCTGTTGATCGAGGCGACGTAGTAATTTTACCCGCCTTCGGTGCTAGCGTTGTGGAAATGCAATTGCTCAACGAAAAAGGTTGTACGATTGTGGATACGACTTGTCCTTGGGTATCTAAGGTTTGGAATTCAGTCGAAAAACATAAAAAACGCAGTTATACGTCAATTATTCACGGAAAATACCATCACGAAGAAACGCTCGCCACCAGTTCGTTTGCAGGAACGTATTTAGTGGTTCTCAATTTAGAACAGGCAAATTATGTTGGCGATTATATTCTCAATGGTGGCGATAAAGAAGAATTTTTGACTAAGTTTAAAAAAGCTTATTCTGAAGGGTTCGATCCCGATCGCGACTTAGAACAAATTGGGATTGCTAACCAGACTACCATGCTCAAGAGCGAAACCGAGCAAATTGGCAAGCTTTTTGAGCGAACCATGCTCAAAAAATATGGCCCCACTGAGTTAGACCGACATTTTATGAGTTTTAACACGATCTGCGATGCGACTCAAGAGCGTCAAGATGCGATGTTTGATTTGGTAAAAGAAAATTTAGCTGTAATGGTTGTGATTGGTGGCTATAACTCGTCCAATACCACTCATTTACAAGAGATCGCGATCGAGCATGGCATTCCTTCCTATCATATTGACAGTGCGTCTCGCATTGGCCCTGGAAATCGAGTCGAACACAAACCTTTAGGGAAAGATTTAGAAGTAGTGGAAAATTGGCTTCCAGAAGGTGAAATTGTCGTTGGGGTGACTTCTGGTGCATCTACGCCAGATAAAGTGGTAGAAGAAGCGATCGAAAAGATATTTGCCTTGAAAAGATGAGGTATGCGCTCAAAGATTGTAATCAACGGAGAGGGAGGGATTTGAACCCTCGCTCCCTTTCGGGAGAACCGATTTCAATTCAGAAGCAATCATTTCATAAAACTATTCTCTACAAAGGTTTTGAAGATTTAAATCTTGTACTCTAGTCCAAAAAGGGTACATTCGGGGTACATTTGAGGTAATCGTTGACGGGGGTTATCTCGCTACGGTGAAAAATAGGTACACACAGATGGGAAATTAAGAGGCATGAATGAAAACTGCCTCGCCTACGGGATTGAAATATCCGGTTCAGATTGGGAAGAGACTCCCGCCAGTGTCAAACAACTGGTGGAGAAAATGCGGCAGCATATCAAAGAATTAGAACAAAGACTTGCAGATTTAGAAGCTCAACAGCAGGAACTGTTAGAAAAAATCAATCGCACATCCAAAAACTCATCATCACCAC
>CAYTUO010000131.1:0-10350 GCA_964441015.1 uncultured Pleurocapsa sp. | reverse complement strand
TTCTCCCTTGTCCTCCTTGTCTCCTTGTCCCCCTCACACTCCCCACCCTCTCAATCACCAGTCACCAGTCACCAGTCACCTTCTCACCAATCACCAATCACCATTTCCAAAAACTAATGAAAGATTTATTACCGTGGTATTGGCGGACGCTACCTTTAGAGAAGCGAACGGGTTCGCAGGTTTTTGAGCGATTATTTTATAAAAAGGGAACAATTGGCACTCTATTAGAAAGTCCATTTCCTCCCCCAAGCGATCGCCCGCAATTATCTCGCTATTCTATTTGTGCGGGTTCGCCTCGTCTGGTTGAAGGAAAGCCTCAGTTATGGACACCGCCAGTCGGAAAAATCTTGCCCTTCCTTCGCAGTCTTCTCCAAAAAAATTATAGAGAAAGTCATCAGAGCGATCGCCCAGACTATCTCCCGTTTACAGGTGGTTGGTTAGGTTGGCTGGGATACGATCTGGCTTGGGAAATTGAAAAACTCCCCTATCTCAAGGACGATCCCTTACCTTTTCCTGTAGCTTATTGGTACGAACCCGCTTCCTTTGCTATTCTCGACCATTGGGAACAAATTCTGTGGCTAGCAAGTACTGATCCAGACGAACTCGACCAATTAGAACACAAACTAGAAAGCAAAATCCTTTCCTCTCCTACTCTCCCACTCTCCCCTTCTCTCCCTCTCCCTCTCTCCCTCTCCTTCCTATGCGATCGCGCTGATTACGAAGAGGCTGTCAGGCGGGCAAAAAAATATATTCAGGTAGGGGATATTTTTCAAGCTAATCTTTCCCTTCGTTTTCAAGCTGCTACCAATGCTGACAGTTGGACGATTTATCGAACTTTACAGGCAATTAATCCCTCCCCCTTTGCTAGCTATTGGCAATCGCCTTGGGGTGCAGTAATTAGCTGTTCTCCCGAAAGATTAATTCAATTACAAGGACGCAAAGTGCAAACGCGGCCCATTGCTGGAACTCGCCCTCGCGGTGCTACTCCCGAACTCGAACAAAGGTTAGTTCAGGAGTTGATAACCAATGTCAAAGAAAGAGCCGAACACATTATGCTCGTCGATTTAGAACGGAACGATCTGGGGCGAGTTTGCGAGTGGGGTTCGGTGCGAGTTGACGAACTCTTGACTATCGAACGCTATAGCCACGTCATGCACCTGGTTAGTAATATCAAAGGCATCCTGCAAAAAGATTGCGATGCAGTTGACCTAATTCGTGCATTATTTCCTGGCGGTACGATTACGGGCTGTCCTAAAGTTCGCTGTATGGAAATTATCGAAGAACTCGAACCCGTCCGCCGCAGCTTATTTTATGGTTCTTGTGGCTATCTCGATCGCACGGGAAATCTCGACTTGAATATTCTCATCCGCACCCTTTTGTTCAGCCATCAACACTCCACTGTTTGGGGACAAGTGGGCGCAGGTATTGTAGCCGATAGCGATCCCGAACGAGAATGGTACGAATCTCTCAATAAGGCAGAAGCCCAGTTAGCGGCTTTAAGATTATGCGATCGCGAGATTTCCTAGCAAATCAAATTATTTCGCTTTAATTTAGCTCGATTGGAGCTAATCTTCGTCTAGAGTGTCAAACTCATGCTCATCATGTTCTTCAACCTTATCAAAAATATGCTCGTCTACATCCAAGTCGAGCAAGTCAGAGATTTCTATATCCTCAGAAAATGTACTTTCCTTATCTTCGTTTGGACGGGCAATTAGGTGACCCTGGGCTGCTAACCAATCTAGATGCGAACGATCTCGGCTCAGAGGAAGAATCTTTGCAGGTTCGTAACGGGGTTCTTGCGTCAATGAAGGGTTATACATAAGTATTCAAAAAATGAGCCTACCTAGATTAGGCTGTATCTAATAAATTCAAAAGAAAAAAACTCAGTCAGACAAAGCAACGTGCCTGCTATCTCTCTCTTCAAGGCACAATATTTAAAGGACTCTATCTCTATTTTATTGTTTAATTTAAATGTCGGCAGAGTTCAGAAGTTCAGGAGTCGTAGAGACGTTGCACTGCAACGTCTGTACAGGAGTTCAGTAGTAGTGCGATCGTCCCGCTCGCTAGTCCTTAGTCATTGGTGAAGAGTGATTGGTGAAGAGTGATTGGTGAAGAGTGATTGGTGAAGAGTGATTGGTGATTGGTGAAGAGTGATTGGTGATTGGGAATTAGTTCACTGGTAACTGATAACTGATAACTGATAACTGATAACTGATAACTGATAACTGATAACTGGTAACTGATAACTGGTAACTGATAACTGCTTCCCACACTCCCCTCTCCCCGTCTCCCCCTCTCCCCCTCTCCCCGTCCCCTTCCATTCCTTACGGCGACCACTGAGGACGGAAACCGCGCAAGGGCAATTCTTTCAATTGTGGCTGAGTGGCGCTAGGTGCATTAGCAGGAGGGGGAATTAGCAACCAGAGACGACCTTCTAGGATTGTTTCTCCTGAATTGGTGGTTAATGGATCTGCCGGGTTAGCCTGATCGGAAGTTACGATCTGATCGAAAAGAAGTCCTAACCCATCTGGTGCCAGACTCATTTGGATCTCCCGATAATCGGGCAATGCAACTAAAGGGATGACTTTAGCGGTCTTGAGTTCTATCTTGGCAAAGTAGGGTTGTTCTCGATATTCTTCCCCTACCAATAACTGAGTTAACAAGCAGTAAAGATGAGTATCTGTGGGATTAAATTGACAATCTACAATTGAACCAGTGATATTGAGCAGTTCTTTTTGCACGCCCTGATTGTTGACATAAAAGAGCGATCGCGTGTAGCGCAGTTTGGCATTATCCGTATTAAAATTGACCATCGCCGCCGCCGAACCATCCTGGGAAAAGCTGAGAATCTCACCAAACTTCGGCAAAAAATCGATCGCCTTAGCGCCTGGTGCCAAGGGAAGAATGCCAATGCCCTGTCCTTGTGCTAATGCTAGGGTTTGACCGTCTGGGGCAATTAAAAATTCTCCCCCTACGGTATTGAGGCGTTCTGGTTTTTTCCCCTCTTTAAGGGCCCACAAGTCAAAATCAGCCGGATTTTTGCGATTGATTCGTTGCAAGACGATCGTTTGTCCATCAGAGGACAGATCGAATTGATTATTTTGATAATCCTTGTTGTCTAAAACTAATTCGATTTTCTGAAATTGCTCGGAGGCATTTTGGGGGACTTGGGCAGTCACGCGATACAGTTGGAGTTCTCGCAATCCCTCACTACCTCGGCTTCTTGGGGCTGCTGAAAATAAAATGCGATCGCCATTAGGATAGAACTTAAAATCCATTACTATCAAATCGGCAGGAGTGAGGATCGCTTTTTTGTCTTGAGTCAAGTTATAGAAAATTAATCTTCCCTGTTCCTGTCCCTGAGTTCCGATGTAGGCAAAGGCGCGATCGCGACTGCGAAATTGACTGACGAACGGCTGTATTACCTGTCCGGCTGACTTTTTTCCTCGAAAATGCTCTCTGGCATCCCGTAGCTGAATTTCATAGCGTTCTCCGTAAGGAATAGGGGATTCTAAAGTATAAGCCAGTTTGCGTCCCGCCCAGCTAATTTTCCCAGTTAGAGGAGGATTGATGACCAGATTCTTTTCCACGCTTTCTCGATCCATCGGGCGATCGAAGGTCATAATAAAAGCCTTATCTTCCCCACCAACTTCTCCATCCTGCCAGCTAAATTCTCTGACGCGCGGCCCTGTTGCCAAGAAACAATCCGTCGCGCAAGCTTTTCCCCCCCAGACTAATCCGCCAATGACCAGACCAAGGACTAAAATCAGGATAAGCGCAATTCTATCTATTGGTTGTAGCAGTGGCTTTTTCATTCGATTTTGGATAACCAAAATAGATAATTTATTTGGTGAGAGTACTTATAAGCGTCCTTGCCAGATTTTGAGCGTCAGATCGCTGCTACCACTGACCAGAGTCTGTCCGTCGGCACTAATGGCGACTGCATTCACTCGACTATCATGACCTGTTAAAGTCCGTTTTAGTTCGCCGCTTGCGAGATCCCAGATTTTGATAGTATTGTCAGCACTGCCACTCACGAGTGTTTTTCCATCGGGACTGATGGCAACTGCATTCACCCACCTCGAATGACCTTTAAGAGTATTTTTGAGTTGACCACTAGGCAGATCCCAGATTTTAAGAGTATTGTCATCGCTGCCACTGACGAGGGTTTTTCCATCAGGACTTATCGCCACTGCATTCACCCAACTAGAATGACCTGTCAGGGTCTTTTTCGATTGACCGCTAGGGAGATCCCAAACTTTAATCGTCGTATCATAGCTGCCGCTAACGAGAGTTTTTCCATCGGGACTAATAACCACACTTCTCACCAACGCTTTGTGACCTGTGAGTGTCTCGATCGGGTTTCCATTCGCTAAATTCCAGATTTTAATGGTTTTATCAGCGCTACCACTCACCAAGGTTTTTCCATCAGGACTCATGGCAAGAGAAGTTACTGAATTAGTATGACCTGTCAGCGTTGTTTGTAGTTCGCCTGTCGCTAAATTCCAAATTTTAATGGTTTTGTCTTGACTTGCACTGACTAAGGTTTGTCCATCGCGACTGATGGCGACAGAGGTAACTAAATCTTGATGGCCGGCGAGACGATGCTTTAGGTTTCCAGTAGCGAGATCCCAGACTCGAACCGTTTTGTCATGGTTGCCAGTGACTAGCGTCCGACCATCGGGACTAATTGCCACAGCATGAATTGCACCAAGATTCTCGTTAGGTTCTCCTCCTAAAGAACGGACGAGAGAAAAGTGATCTGGTGAACGGTAAGCAACGATTTTGGGAGTTTCGCGGGAATTTTCGGGATTTTTAGGACTAGGGGATGGAGCGATCGCGGGCGAAGATTCTTCTTGGGAAACTAGACTGATTCCTAATTCTTGCTTGTAAGTGTTAATGGGAATGCCTAACCCAAAACCTGTCCTCACATAAACATCGGAGTTATTCGCCGATTGAAGGCTTGTCGTATCCGCTCTCCCATGCACCCCAATGACTTCGCCACGCTCGTTTAATACGGGGCCGCCGCTCATTCCTGGAAGCGTGTCATTAGTATAAACCAAGTTATAACCGTCTCGCAGGAATTCCGAGGCTTTGGCGCTAATTTGTCCTGGCACGAAGTTATAGACTGTGCGATCGATAGCTTCTGTGGGCAAAGGGAAACCAGCGACATAAACTGTTGCGCCCTCGGTGGCGCGATCGGAGTCTCCTAAACTGGCAATGGGATAGTTGCGATCGCTCCTAAACTCTACAATGGCTAAGTCAGCATCCGGTAAGGTTTTAATCGTGCTTGTATTCATCTGATACCGTTGGCGATCGCCAGTAATCACGTAAGCTTCCTCTGTCGGGTGAAGATCCCGAACTACATGAGCCGCCGTGAGAATGCGGTAGATATTGCCTTCTCGGTTGACGATTATTCCCGAACCATTCGCCGCCGGCCCCTCGATTAAAACCGTAATCTGTTTGGCTATACTATTGACTTGAGCGGCAGACTGTGCTACCGCTATTGACGGCTGAACTACGGCAACGGTAGCTTGACTGATTAGTGCTGCCAAAAGTCCAGAAGAGAACTGTTTCATCTAATTCAACACTTACCAAAGATCGCTTCCTGGCTGTTGCGATCGGCCTTCATCAGAAGGGGTGAAATTAGAGCGGGGTTCGGAATCATCCGGCGCACTTCTCGACTCGATCGCTTCTTCGAGATATTGTTTCATATCGATGTAAATTCGGGAATTGGTTTCATTGAGCGGGCCTTGAGCGCGAACTCTCACCGCTAGCAAGCGTTGTAAGGTTTCGCTAGGATTATTTTCGGGTTTGAGGGTAAATAACAAGCCCGAACAAGAACCGCCTTCAACTTCAGCGACGCAGACGACGGGCATCCGATTCATCCGTCCGGTTGTCAGATAGTTTAGCGTTCCCTCGCTATAGTATTGCTGAAATCTTTCGGAAACTAACTGGCAACGAGTTTGAGGATCGAACCCAGACTGGCTAAAATAATCCGATACCCAAAGGATGACGGGCACGGTTTCTCCCTGGGCAGTTTGAGCAAGCGTTGCTGGTGCCCCTTGCCAGGTGCCGCAAACAAAGTTAGTCCCCGCATTCTGTGCGCGAGTCGCATTACTCTCACTCAAGAGACTGGTTAGAGCTAGGGCTGAAACAGTCAGTAGTGAAGCAAGTAACCGAGGTTTCATGGCTTAAAAAAGTATTAATACATAGGTCATTATCATTTTAGAATAGCTGTTACGCAGAACTTAGTCACAATTGACTCAAATCCTGTTGATGAAAGGGTGAGCGGAGATTGCGAATAATGAGTTCGGTTCTACTGCTGTGGGCCAATGAAAAAGGCAGTTACTATCGTAGGAGAGAAAAGAATAGATAAATTGCGGCTTAAGGAAGTGAATGATCGTGCAAAATCGGTTATGGCAAAAACTGAGCGATGTTTTTAATAGCCAGCCAGCAGCTAGTTTAGACGCTAGCCTTAGTCACAGCGAGCTAGACACGATTTATTCCTATTCAAGCGATCGCGTCGCCAGAGCCAAGTTCAAAGCCCAACAGGAGTGGTTTGGTGCGATCGCCGCTTTAGAACAGTTGCTCCTCAGTTCGATTAACGCTTCGCCAGCCGCTCAGATATCGCACCAAGGACTAATTTTATCGGCACCAGCGCCCATTTTAAGCCATTTAGATTTAATTTCCCACTTTCAGACGGGAATTTTTGCGCCACAAGCGCTCAAGCCTTTGGCATTAATGCCTTGTCAGCGTTCTGCCGCGCAACAATACCTAGAACAAGAAGTTACGGACGCGATCGCCCAATTGCCTTTATTATTAAACGATCCGATCGCTAGCGAGCAATTTTGTTTAGCACTGACTCCCCGTTTTGGCTTGCTGATGGTATTGGGAGAAGATGGTGCGGGACTTCCTAGCTTTCACTTTTCCTTTGAGCCAGAAACAATCCTACAGGCATGGTCTATTTTGCGATCGCGCTTGCTTTTTGCCAAGCATCATCTCTTACATCAACTCGATCGTACTTTTGAGCAATTTTCTCCGCCAATACCCGATTATCGTCTCGTTACAGACTTTAGCCGCTTGTTACTCAAACATTTACCAGAATTGCCAGCCATAGAGACGAAAAAAACTCGTTCGGTAGAAACACTAAACGAAAAAAACGGAAGAATTTTTCCCTTCGCCAATCGGAAAGCCAAGCAACAGTCGCGATCACTCGAAGACGCTTCTAAAAGCTACTCCCCAGACATTGAACTGCTGCAAGCACTCACCCATGAAATTCGCACGCCTCTGACGACCATTCGCACCATGACGCGATTGCTTCTCAAACGTGCTGGCGAGTTAGCACCGGAAATGGTCAAGCGTTTGGAAACGATCGATCAAGAGTGTACCGAACAAATCAATCGCATGGAGCTAATTTTCCGAGCAACAGAATTAAAAACCGCCTCTGTGCGACAAAAACAAGTTCAACTCGTTCCCATCTCTCTAGAACAAGTTTTCCAACAAAGCATTCCCCGTTGGCAAAAGCAAGCAAAACGGCGTAATGTCGAGCTAGACGTGGTTATGCCGCAAAAATTACCGCAAATTGTCAGCGATCCCGCCATGTTAGACCAAGTGCTAACCGGATTGATGGAGAAATTTATCCGCAGTTTGCCGACAGGAGGACAAATCCAAGTTCAAGTCACTACGGCTGGAAATCAACTGAAATTGCAATTTTACACCCAGTCCCTCTATCAAGAAAATGCGCTCATAGCTTTGGGTCAATTGCTCATGTTTCAGCCGGAAACGGGTAGCCTGAGTCTGAGTTTGGATGTCACCAAAAATCTCTTTAACGCTTTGGGTGGTAAACTTATTGTGCGCCAGCGACCGCAACAGGGAGAAGTGCTGACAATTTTCTTGCCCTTGGGAAGCGATCGCTCTAGAGGCAGAATTTAGGAATTGGTGATCAGTGATTGGTGAGAAGGTGACTGGTGACTGGTGACTGGTGACTGGGAGTGTGGGAGGTGTGGGGAGTGTGGGGAGTGTGGGGAGAGAGAGGGGACAAGGGGGACAAGGGGGACAAGGGAGACAAGGGAGAATATTGTACAGACGTTGCAGTGCAACGTCTCTACGACTCCTGAACTCCTGAACTCCTATCCTTAGCCCAACTAATATCAGTTATTCCCTGTTCCCTGTTCCCTGACTTCTGTAAGAAGTCTATTGAGGATTGGATTTAGCACAGTTAAGCATCCGTAGGGTAGCTGCTGCCGCATAGTTACGAAACGCAGGATTATTGGGAGCAAAAGCGCTACCTGTTTCATTGAGAGGAGAAGCGACTTGGCAATAAGCTGACATTTGGCTTACCAGTCCTTCAGCCCAGTGTCCGGCAGTATCAGAGAAGGTTTTCGGGGTTTGCTTGGCTGGGAGTTTTGCCGATAAACCGCGCTGAGTTTGGGCATATTCGGCTGCCTTTTGCAACACCACTACTAATTCGGCTCTAGTGACTTCTTTAGTCGGTTTAAACGTTCCGTCGGGATAGCCACTGACAATCTGATTTTTCTTGGCCCACTGAATTTTAGTAGCACTCCAGCGCGAACTGTCTACATCAGAATAAGGCTTCTCAGATATTTGAGCAGGAACGCTCACTTTAGCTTCAGGGACTGTTTTGAGGGCTTCTATAACCATTGAGACCAATTGTTCTCTAGTGAGGGCGATTTGGGGACGGAAGGTACTATCTTCTTTGAATCCAGCGATAAACCCTTGAGCTACGGCTTGTTCTATTTCTGACTTGTAAATGTCGTTGCCGATGTCCCTAAAGGCTGTTGCACCAGTGCCAGGAGTATGATTAGCAGGCAGAGAGCCGCCGGCCGCTATAATGGCTTGTCCGTTGCCACTGAAATAGAAGTGACCGAGTTCCTTTCCTTGAAAAGCTCTTTTGGAAAACTGCCAGCCAGGTTCGAGAACAAATTTGAGAAGTCCTTTAGTCATCCCTCTGGTTCTAGCTACTACAAGTTCTGGGCCGCCCGTGCGAGGAGTTCCTACTAAGACAAGTTCTCCATTACGCGGAACGACGCTCAGGAGATAGGCCAAACCGTAATCTTGACCGTCAATGCGAATAGAATAACCGTTACTATCAGTAGCGCGGCGACAATGGCCGGTAAAGTCGAAATTGAGTAATAGGGGATCGACTATAACTGGATTGGAACCGCTTTCGCTCCAGCACTGTTTTTTGTCGGGAATTTGTTCGACAACGAGCAGGTCATATTTGTTTTCACCATAAGGTCTGGCAATGGCGATGACTTGACTTGAGTCGATAAGTTGTTCGTCGAAGGTGGCCGCCGATCGCGCAGAATTAATAGGAATAATACTTGTTAAAGCGACGGTTGCTAAAGTGGCGAGTCGAAGTGAAAGCGTAGATTTCTTCATTTTTCCGGTATATCGATTTCTTGAAATTTATTGAATAACAACGCAGGCGAGGCGCGATCGCGATCGCCCAGATCGAAATAGACTGACTAGTCCATTTCCAAGTTCCAACTCGATCTAAAATCTCAACTGATTTTACCTCTTTAGAGGCGCATCTTCGTTTATAATAAGGGGCTGCTTTAAACAAGACTTCTTTCCAAGGTCATAAAGTACAAAAAGTCAATAGTTATTATTTATTTTTATGGTCGCGATCGCATCCGCTAACATCGCGCAAAATTAGGGGTTTCAAGAGCAAAAGAAAGTTTCGGAAATTAAGTGTCAAGTTTCTCTGACAAATAAAATCAGTCGTGCGGAATTGATCTGAATCGCCGTGAAGCCATTAATAGTTAAAACAATCAATCACGACTAGGAAAAATTCCCATGCAACTCATCTATCGCGGTCAGACTTTTAATTATACTCCTGCACCTGTACCTGCTTATCAACCGCCTCGTGGAGTCAACTGGCGTTATCAAGTTGAGGGAGAAAACTACGGGGAGTTGCCAAAATCTCCTGCTAAGTATGCTTGTTCGAGGGCAATTAACTGGCGCTATCAAAAATAGCAATCAGTTAACGAATTCTTTGACTTATCTCTAAATTCTTGAAACAGTTAAACAAAAAAAGGAGTTTCCAACAATGCAATTAAGATATCGCGGCGTAGCTTACGAATCCACCTCTAAGACCGAATTGACCGTTGCAACCGAAATGACCGCTTCTTTCCGAGGTCAAACCTACAGCATTCACCGTCCCTTAAATATTCCCCACAAACCACAATCTCAGCTAGTCTATCGCGGAATTCCCTACACTCACTAAGACTTATGGTGATTGGTGATTGGTGATTGGTGATTAGTGATTGGTAATTCGTAATTCGTAATTCGTAATTCGTAATTGGGAGTAGAGGGGAAAAATTA
>CAYTUO010000130.1:0-10369 GCA_964441015.1 uncultured Pleurocapsa sp. | reverse complement strand
CCCCATCTTAAGTTTTTGGAGAGCTAAATAGATGATAAGTTAAGTTTTCTCAAAGTTGAGAGGCGATCGCAATTTTTCTAGCTAAAGATAGGTTGCAAATCTAAAAGAAAACCAGGCAGTACGTCTTCCCCTGATAGAGTTGCTGGCGATTTTAAAATCTCAACGTCCTGGTTAGGTCTATAAATTTCTACGATTCTTGTGGTTGGATCGATTAACCAGCCTAAGCGAATACCATTATCTAAATATTCGTGCATTTTTTGACGCAAGGTTTCCAAGCTATCGGAAGGAGAACGCAATTCTGTAACAAAATCTGGACAAAGCGGTGGAAAGGAGTCTTGCTGTTTTTGGGTCAGTTGCTCCCATCGTTCTGCTCTAACCCAGCTTACATCGGGCGATCGCTCTGCACCATTAGGAAGTCGAAAAGCAGTGGAAGAGTCGAAAGCAACTCCTATCGGGTTTTGACGAGTCCAAGCTTGTATTTGAAAGGATAAATCGATATTACGTTTTCCTGTATTTCCTCCAGTAGGAGGGATGATCGTTAACTCTCCAGTTGCTGTGCGTTCGAGGCGTAAATCGCGATTGGCAGCCGCTAGCAGTTCAAATTGTTCATCAGTGACTTGAAACCCGCAAGGAATCTCGATCGCGTTCATCTTGTCCCCAAAATCATTCCAGCTAATAAAATAAATCCTAGCCAAACATTCTGACGGAAAATTTCTCCATAGGTAGATTGTGGAATTTCAGGCAGAGTCAAGCGAATATATTGCCCCACCCAGCCAACTACCGCAATTCCCCAGGCCACCCAAAAGCCGAGATGGAGTCCCCTAACCGTACCCAGATAAACCAGCAATCCGGCTGTCATGGCAAAAAAGATCCCGATCGCCTCAGCCACATATTTCCCAAAAAAGAGTGCGCTAGAGTTGACCCCGATTTGGCGATCATCTTCGCGATCGGACATCGCATAGACAGTATCAAATCCCAGCGTCCAGGCTAAGGTGGCTCCCCACAACATCCAGGCAGAACTATCTAGCTTCGCCGTTACTGCACTCCAACTAATCAAAACAGCAAACCCCCAGGCGATCGAGAGAACCAGTTGGGGAATGGGAAAAACTCGCTTGGCCAAGGGATAGCAGATAATGACGGGAACGGCAGCCACGCACAGCCAAAAGCTGAGAGGATTGAGATAAAACGCGAGAACGGCAGCGCAGACAAAGGCAACCAAAGCGATCGCTATTCCGACTCGAATTGACAAGGCGCGAGACGCTAAGGGACGATGGCGAGTTCTCTCGACTTGGGGATCAATATTGCGATCCCAGAGATCGTTAACAACACAACCCGCCGCAGAAGTGGCTAAACTTCCCAAGATAATGACTCCGACTAAGGGGAATGGGGGAGTCCCACCTGCCGCCAAAAACACCGCCCACAGCGCAGGAATCATTAAAATAAGCCGCCCTTCTGGTTTATCCCAGCGCAGGAGTCGAATAACGGTTAACCAAGTCGGTTCTGGGAGAGGTTGAGCCTGTGTCATGGGATTATAAATATAAGTATTGATTAAGTTATTTGAAGTTTTAAGGCAATTTTTAGGACTGATCGGGGAAACTCTAGGGTTAGAGATAGAACAGAGTCTATGGTTAATTCTATTGACAAAGTTAAAACAAACAGGGCAAATTTGGCTAGTCCGAGCAAGACAGAACCGTGTATTCTTGCCGCGATCGATATCGGAACCAACTCGATCCACATGGTAGTGGTTCAAATTGACCCGACCCTACCGGCATTTACGATTATTGCTAGAGAAAAAGATACGGTACGGTTGGGCGATCGCGATCCGAAAACGGGCAACCTCACCCCAGAAGCGATTGAAAGAGCGATCGCGGCGCTGCAACGCTGCAAAGATTTAGCCACTAGCCTGAACGCTGCTCATATTGTGGCAGTTGCTACCAGTGCGACTAGAGAAGCTCCCAACGGACTAGAATTCCTAGAACGGGTCGAGTCTGAAGTCGGCATTTTCGTCAATCTTATCTCTGGACAAGAAGAAGCGCGACGCATTTATCTCGGTGTCCTGTCGGGGATGGATTTTCAAAACCAGCCTCACGTCATCATCGATATTGGCGGCGGTTCGACGGAATTAATCTTGGCAGATAGTCAAGAACCTCGTTTCTTGAGCAGCACAAAAGTTGGAGCCGTTCGCCTGACGCGAGAATTTGTCACAACTGACCCCATCAGCGAGGCGGAATGTGCTTATCTGCGAGCTTATGTGCGGGGAATGCTAGAGCGTGCGGTAGACGAGTTGCGCTACTATGTCAAACCTGGAGAACAATTGCGCTTAGTAGGCACGTCAGGCACGATTGAGACGCTTGCGATAATTCATGCTCTAGAGAAGCAAGGAGAAGTTCCTAATCCTCTCAATGGCTACCAGATGAGTCGCAAAGACCTCAGAGAGATGGTCAAGCGCTTTGCTGCAATGAATTATGAACAACGTTTCGCCATTCCTGGGATGTCCGACAAGCGAGCAGAAATTATCCTCGCGGGCGCAACCATTTTGCTAGAAGCCATGACTATGTTAGGGTTGGAGACGATTACTATTTGCGAGCGATCGCTCAGAGAAGGCGTAATTGTAGACTGGATGCTGACCCACGGCTTAATCGACAGTCGGATGCGCTTTCAAAGCGAAATCCGTCAGCGTAGCGTTATCAAAATTGCTCATAAATATCAGGTCAATTTAGATTACAGCGAACGAGTAGCCAATTTTGCTCTCAGTTTATTCGATCAATTGCAAGGATATTTGCACTCTTGGGGAAGCGAAGAACGAGAATTACTTTGGGCGGCAGCTATTTTGCACAACTGCGGTTTATATATTAGTCATTCAGCCCATCACAAGCATTCTTATTATTTGATTCGCAATGCAGAATTGTTAGGCTTTACCGAAATAGAACTAGAAATCATAGCGAATATCGCTCGCTATCACCGCAGAAACAAGCCTAAGAAAAGGCACGAACCCTACAGCAAATTATCCGATACACATCGCCAAGCGATCAAACAACTCAGTGCTATATTGCGTATAGCAGTTGCGTTAGATCGCAGACAAATTGGAGCTATTCAGGAATTCGAGTGTAAGTACGACCCAGAATATAAAACCCTACATCTACATCTTTTTGCCTCAGACCCAGAGGATGATTGCGCCCTGGAATTGTGGAATTTAGACTATGAAAAAGGAGTTTTTGAAGAAGAATATGGAGTTAAGGTAGTCTCAACTCTAGCTGTCAGTCGAGCAGCAGTACATTAATCAGTTATGATGCAAGTAAACTATCCGAGCAAAATATCTTACTTTTTCCTGATGCTGAGTTTTGTTCTTTTCTTTACTAATCTTTAATTCATTCAAGAAATCTTAATAATGTATCTTACATAACTTTACAATCAGGAAAGAGTTGTCTAGGATAAACCTGACTGTTAAATGTCAGGAGTCTAGTTAATGTTATCTCTCGGACTAGAAGACAAAACAATCTTTATCACTGGCGGCAATCGAGGCATCGGCGCTACTACCGTGAATTTGCTTCAACAATTGGGAGCGAAGGTAGCTTACACTTACCGCTCTGGCAACCATTATTACGATGGGGTTGTTCCTAATGGTGCCCTTCCGATTGAAGCTGATGTCACCGACCCAACAGCGTTAGAAGCAGCCGCTCAACTAGTGGAAGAGAAACTAGGGCCTGTTTACGGCGTAGTCGCTAATGCGGGGATTACCAAAGATAATTTCTATCCCAAATTAACCTATGACGACTGGGATGCGGTTATCGATGTTAACTTGAAGGGTGTTAACCATTCGATTAAGCCCTTTATTTCGGGAATGTACGAACGGGGAGAAGGAGCGCTTGTTTGCGTTAGTTCAATTTCAGGAGAGAAGGGCAATGTTGGTCAAACCAACTACGCTGCTACAAAAGCGGCAGTCATCGGTTTTGTTAAGTCCTTAGCCAGGGAAGCAGCCCGCTATGGGGTAAGGGCTAACGTGGTGGCTCCCGGATTCATCGAGACGGACATGACCAAGGATCTTCCAGATAAAGTTAAAGACAAGATTACTGCTGAGATTCCTGTTCGTCGTTTCGGTCAACCAGAGGATATCGCATGGGCAGTAGCATTCCTTCTCTCGCCAGTGGCTAGCAACTATGTCACAGGGGAAGTGCTGCGAGTCAACGGTGCCCATCACACTTAAAATAAAGCACAAGTCGTCAAACAATTTTTAGTTAGGGGGCCGTACAGTTAGTGCCCCTTTTCGCATTATTTAGAGTTAGTATGCTGAGTCCAAAAAATCTTTTGCTTATCCTATTGATAGCTTTCTCTATCTTATTCGCGAGTGGATTAGCGATCGCTAACTCTGCTGAAGCTGTTACTATCAATTTTCAGTGGACGGGTAGGACAGGATATTCGGCCAAAGGAGCATTTAGCTATGACGAAAAAATCGCCCCAAAAATTATTTTAGAAAAAGGCTCAGGAAAAACAAATAGTTTACAGTCTTTAGAAATTACTTTTTATACTCCCTCTGGCGAACCGATGAGTGTTTATAAAGATGTGGTGAATGGGATTGCTAAAGGGAAATATTTTGAATTTAACTTTGATACAGTAACTCAACAAGTATTTGGACAGATTGATCTGGGTGGTGAATTGTTGGGTGAGACATATTTAAAGGGAACAATTAATAACGAATTATCTTTATTTAAGGTTGGGGAATCTGACTTTGATCGCATGATTGATTCAGATTCGGGGTATTTGGCCGCATCTCGCTAAGTGTTATCCTTTACTCCCGGTAAATAGCATTCCAGAAACAAAATAGCGATTAAAAAAAGCATAGATTGCTAAAGCGGGTAGAGTAAATACCATTGAGGCCGCCATAATATAGTTCCAATAGCTAATATATAAACCTTTAAAGGTATTTAGTCCTAAAGGTAGAGTAAACATTTCTGGGTCGGATAAAATCATTAATGGCATTAAAAAATTGTTCCAAGCACTCATAAAAATAAAGATTGTTTGTGCGGCCAAGGCGGGTTTGGCTAGAGGCAAGACAATAGACAAAAAAGTTTCCCAACGATTCAATCCATCTAACGCCGCCGCCTCCTCAAGTTCCTTGGGAAAGTTAATAAAAAACTGGCGCATCATAAAAATAAAAGTCGCATTGACTGCATTTGGCACAATTAATCCTTGATAAGTATTTAGCCAGCCAAAATATTTCAAAATTAGATAACTTGGAATTAGGGTAACTTGTCCGGGAATTAGCAAAACAGCAATAATTAAGCCAAATAATAAGGGTCGTCCAGGAAATTTAATTCTGGCTAAAGCATATCCAGCCATAGAATTAAATAAAAGATTGAATACAGTAATACAAACCGTCACAAATACGCTATTGAAAAACCAGCGTCCAAATAAAGGCGACTCAATAAAAATTGTTTGGTAATTATCGAGAGTGAAATTCTGGGGAATAAAATTTAAGCCACCAGCCACAATCTCATTAAGCGGTTTAAAAGAAGCTGATAGCGCCCACGCAAATGGCAAAAAAGTAATAATTGAATAGAAGATTAAAATACTGTAGAGAAGAAGTTTGAGCCAAGGAATATTTTTCACTATTCTTTCCTTTTTTAATAGATTTTTTCATCTTTAAAAAAACGACGCTGAATGATTGTTGCGATTAGAATGACCCCTGCTAAGAGCAAAGCCAATGCAGCAGCATAACCCATATCTAAACTCTTAAAAGCATACTGATAAATTAAGAGGACAACTGTCAGTGTTGAGTTATTTGGCCCGCCAGAACCCCCTGAAAAAATATAAGATTGATCGAATAGCTGAAATGTACCAATAATTCCCATTATGACGACAAAAAATGTGACAGATTTGAGTAATGGCAGTGTAATATTGAAAAAGCGATCGCACTCATTAGCTCCATCAATTTTTGCTGCTTCATATAGTTCAGTAGGAATATCTTGTAACGCAGCTAAATAAATTGTCATAAAAAAAGGAGCAGTAGACCAAATGTTCATAATCATAATAGCTTTAAGCGCCACATTAGGATCGCCTAGCCAGTTATAAGTCGGTAAACCTAACAAAGCCAGTAAATTGTTAAGTAAACCATTTGAGTTATAAATCCAGATAAAAATTAAAGTTAAAACAGCAGATGAAGTTATTGTTGGCAGAAAAAAAATAATCCGAAAACATTTTCTACCTTTAAGATTCGCATTCAAAATTACAGCTAAGAATAATGCCAGAATAGTTTGAGTAGGAACTACGATGATAACATACTCAAAAGTATTTTTTAAAGCAATCCAAACTCTTTCATCTTTTAAAATACGAATGAAGTTTCTCCAACCAACAAATCGATAACTTAGCTCTCCTAAAATCTGAACTTTATTAAAAGCTAGAAACACAGCATAAAGAATCGGCAAAAACAAGAATATTCCCAAAACTAATAAGGCAGGAGTAATAAATAAGTAACCAAAAACCGCCTCTTCTTGGACATTCTTTTTGAACATAAGTATCTTGTTTCTATTTCTCTATGCAAGCAAGCTTCAACCCTAATTTATCGTTCCTACTTAATAATCAGCCGCTTTAATTTCTTGATTAATATCTGTTTGCGCTTTTTGAAGAGCTACTTTTAAAGATTGCTCGCCTAATAAAGCACTTAAAAACTGATTATTGAAATGGATTCTAATTGTCGGCAGATGTATTCCAGCTTGCCAGATAGTCGCATAAGTAGAGCCTTTAATAAAAGGAGCATAGAGAGGATTATTAGTATATCCTAATTCTGATAAAATCGATTTTCGACTGGGTAAGACAGCACCTCCTTGCGACCAAGCTTTCATCCCCTCTTTTCCTGCTAAATAAGAGATGAGTTTCCAAGCTGCATCTTTATGCTTTGCTTTCTTGTTCATAACATAAGCAACGGTATAGGCCATCGTGCCTTTTTTTCTATGAATTGATGGCACCTCAGCCGTAGCAAATTCGATTTTAGGAAACGTTTCTTTCAAATAAGGAATTGCCCAACTTCCTTCAATAACCATTGCTGCTTTTCCTTGACCAAACATTTCACTATCAGAACTTGCACCAACATCTGAAGGTTGAGCAGCAGTTCGATCTTTTTGGTATTGTTCAACTATATTTTGTAATCCTTTCAGGCTTTTTCTAGTAGCAAAATTTGCATAACCTTTACGGTTAACTAATTCTCCTCCAAACGCTTTCATTAAGAAGTATTGACGAGCGAGTTCTGGAGTCATTCCTAATCCATATCGTTCCTTTCTTCCATCCCCATTAAGATCGACAGTAAGTTTTTGAGAATACTCTCGCAATTGTTGCCAAGTTTTTGGAGGCTCATTCAAATCCGCCTGACTGAATAATTGCTTGTTATAAAAAAGAGCAAGTGTAGAAAAATCTTTTGGCAATCCGTAAATTTTACCTTTGTATTTGAAAGCCTTGAGTAGAGAAAATTGAAAGTCAGCGAGATTGAAATCATCAGTAATATAATTATCCAAAGGTTCTAATACTTCATGGCTCATTAGTAAAGGTGCTTCAAAAGCATCTAAATAAAAAACATCAGGTGCAGCATCCCCAATTAACCGCGTTTTGATCGCATCCATATACTGATCGGTAATGACTTCAAATTTGACTTTTATCTTGGGATATTTGGCTTCAAAATTTTTTATTACCTGTTCTATTAACTCTCTTTCGGTGGGATTACTTTGCCAACCACTCAGCGTCACGGTAGTTACCCCACTAAAATTTTTACTACAAGCTGATAGAAAAAAAATAATTAAGAGTAAGCTTCCCCATCTCAAGAGAAGTTGATAAATTCTTGACAGAACGGCTGTTCTCATTGACTACATAATTCTTAACAAAATGAGGCGAGAGAAATTAGTTCTTGAAGAGCGATCGCTACACCTTAATTTTTGAAGATAAACACTACGGGGATCGTTAATTTTTATTTTTACAGAGAGTTTACCCGATTGACAATACCTCTTCAAGCCATCACTTTTTTTGTCAATCCCGATTAAAGTAGATTTCGATTAATATATTTTGATTGCAAAATATTAAAAACCGATCTAGCGATTTCTTGCTTATTTACCTGCGTTTTTTAACTAAATTTCTCAGTAAATATAACTTTTATGATTAAATTACCCGAAGATTTTGTCCCTGTAAAATCGCGATCGCGATCGCTTCCCACCGTCCTCAAGCTTACCAGTAGTGCCGAAGTTGCTTGTAGTGCGATATCGGTTACAGAAATCGCTCCCCTCGTTCCTCCTACCAAACCCGCCAAACACCAGATTCGCGCTAGCCTGAAAGCCTCAACCCTCGATGGGATATTTTCTACGATTTTCTCTTGCGTGACGGCTGATGTCTTACTCAGTAACTTCTTGCTAGAGTTAGGAGCTACGAGTGTCGAAATCGGTTTCTTGGCAGCAATACCCATGTTAGCCAATTTTCTGCAACCTGTAGGCGCTTATTTGGCAGATCGAACCACGAGCCGTCGCTGGTATAATTTGCAAGTCGTCAGTCCATCACGTTTGCTGTGGTTGATTCTCGTTTTGGGCATTGTTGGTTTCGGGATACGCCTATTTGAGACTCATCAATTGATTCAATGGACGCTATTAATTGCTCTAGTCACTCACCTCTGCGGTGCTTTGGGTAGTCCTTCCTGGGTTAGCTGGATGGCGGTGCTAGTCCCCCAGCGCTTGCGAGGGCGATATTTTGGACTCCGTAACAGTGCTTCTAACCTAACCAACTTTCTCTGCGTACCTTTGCTGGGAATCATGGTGTCTCATTGGCAAGGGGGAATAATTCAAGGTTACGGTTTGGTCTTAACTTTGGCAGTCTTGGCGGGAGTAATTAGTCTAAGCTTTCAGTTGTTGATGGCAGATGTTAATCCGCAAGCTAATAGCGAGGAAGGTCATCTCAGTCTAGAGTTAGTCCCGCAACCGCCATCCTCAGTGTTTGTCAGCCTTTTTAAAGATATAAATTTTCTCAAGTATTTACTCCACTACGGACTGTGGATGTTTGCCGTTAACCTCAGCCTTCCTTTTTTCAACGTTTATTTGCTCAAAGATTTGGGACTGGATATCAGTTGGGTAACGCTCTATAGCAGTTTAACCGCAGGAGCGAATGTTTTGATGCTGCTAATCTGGGGGAAATTGGCAGACCGCATTGGCAATCGTCCAATCTTAATAACGGTTGGAATTTTAGTGGCGAGCATACCCTTATTTTGGTTGGGAATTGGCGCTGATCTGTGTTCTATATGGCTGTGGCTGCCTCTACTCTATTTGCTTTCCGGTAGCACTTGGTCGGCAATTGACCTTTGTTCTAATAATTTACAAATGGCGATCGCACCTCACAGACAACCATCGAGTTATTTTGCGATCGCGGCGGCGGTTAGCGGGTTGGGAGGAGCCTTGGGAACCACAGCAGGAGGCTTTTTGGCTCAGTCTGCTTCTTTGGGGGGGATGAACGGATTGTTTGTTCTTTCGGCCTTCTTGAGACTGGTAGCCCTTTTGCCCCTAATTTTTGTCAAAGAACCAACAGAGCGATCGCTCTGTCATCTTTTAAGAACCAGGATAAAAATTTTGACATGATAATCAGGTCAATCTCCATAAACGCGCTTTTCTTTGGCAACCATTTTTGCAGCCAAAACCCCGCCTAAAAAGCCAAACAAATGTCCTTGCCAAGAAATTCTTGGATCAGTGGGTAAAACGCCCCAAATGAGGCCGCCATAAAAAGAGCCGACAATGAGCGATAAAAGAATTGAAGGAAGATTGCCTTGAAAATAGCCTCTCAACAATAAAAAACCCAGATAACCAAAAATTAAGATACTCGCACCCACATGAACCGAACCTGGTGCGCCAAAAAGCCAAACGCCTAAACCGCCAACCAACATGACAATGGGTGTCACGATGAAAAAATCACTCGTTTCTTGCAGCATGACAAGCCAACCAAGCACCAGAAAAGGAATAGTATTGGCAATCAAATGTCCGAAACCGCCGTGTAGAAAGGGAGCAAATAAAATCCCTCGCAATCCAATTAAAGAGTGAGGAATGATGCCAAAGTGGTCTAATCTACCCCGAAAAACGAAGCGATCGAGAATTTCTACAATCCAGAAGCTAGCAACCAACGATCCTAAAATAGTTGCTTGGGTTTTGAATTCGCGGGCGATCGCGTTTCTGCTCATGAGTTTTACCTGCTAGTATCAGTGATTGGTGATTGGTGATTGGTGATTGGTGATTGGTGATTAGTGATTGGGAAATTTTTCCTTGTCCCCTTGTCCCCCCACACTCCCCACACTCCCCACACTCCCCACACTCCCCACACCTCCCCCTCTTCCTACCTCGGTTGACTGATAGAAGTTAGC
>CAYTUO010000129.1:3784-10400 GCA_964441015.1 uncultured Pleurocapsa sp. | reverse complement strand
CTAAGCAGCGAGCAAAAAATAAGGTCAAATAGTAACGACTTAGGGCACCAGGGATCGCTCCCAAACTGACTGCCACAGGAGCGCGAATACTTGGTTCTAGCGAGGTAAATAAACCCAATATTTTACCGTACTCTAAAACTATAAGCATCCATTATATCTGCAATTGGTTAAATGTGATCGCGTTCGGAGAGAGGATCAAACGTTAGGGTTTGCCAAAACAAATCGCCCAACAGCCACTAAAAACCCACCGACTGCTGTAATAAGAATTCCGATCAATGTCCAGATTTGAGCTTTCTGCGAACCTTTGATCTCTTTAACATCTTCTTTTAGGCTTTTGACCTCCACTTTGACTTCAGCTAATTCCACTCGAATATCATTGAGAGTATCTAGCTTCTGGTTAATTTGTTTTAAGACTTCCTCTAATGAGTAAGTCACTGTAATGGGTGTTTGGCTCATTATGCTATGCTTCCTTTTGGCAGTTTGGCTGCTCCCTGGCTATTTGTAGTAGTCAGAGGTTATCTTTAACTGTAACTTATGCACTTGCAAGTATTTAAAGTTATATAACCATCGATCCAGCGCAGATTATTTCCTTTGATCCCTCGATTGAAATTCAAGTTGAAATTGAATTTAACAATACGATTTTGATAGATGGTATTGAATGTATAGAATTTAGATCGCACGCGATCAACCAACTGTAATATAGTATTTTTGAATGTATTTAAAACTCCTACACCTGCGCTCGTTTCGCAACTATGTAAACCAGCAGGTAGAATTTAAGGCTCAAAAAACTATTTTGGTGGGCAATAACGCTCAGGGAAAGTCTAACCTGTTAGAAGCGGTAGAACTCCTTGCTACTCTAAAAAGCCACCGAGCCATCCGCGATCGCGATTTAATTTTAGAAGGCGCTACTGTAGGTCAAATTTTGGCGATGCTGGAACGAAGCTATGGAGAATCGGAATTAGCAATCACTCTGCGCTCATCGGGACGGCGGACTTTAATCTTAAATCAAGAACTTGTACGCCGCCAAATCGATTTTTTAGGGGTTCTCAATGCCGTCCAGTTTTCTAGTCTAGATTTAGAATTGGTGCGTGGTGCCCCCGAATGCCGTCGCAATTGGTTGGATAGTCTACTGGTTCAATTAGAGCCAATTTACGCTCATATTTTGCATCAGTATCATCAAGTCCTGCGACAGCGCAATGCACTGTTAAAAGACATTCGTCAAAAAGAAACCGAGGCGCGATCTTCAGAGTCCCAAACCACAGACATAAAATCTGCCCTCTCTCAACTGGAACTTTGGGATCGACAACTGGCGGAAACTGGGGCACGAGTAACGCGGCGACGCGCTAGAGTAGTAGAAAGACTGGCTCCCCTCGCTCAAGTTTGGCACGAAAGTATTAGCGGCAAAACTGAAATTTTAGAGATTAAATATGTTCCTAATGTTAGCTGGATAGATGACGAACCGGCGATCGTACAACAAGCTTTTCTAGAAAAAATAGAACAGCGTCGCATTGCAGAACAGCAATTAGGAACGACAGTAGTAGGGCCGCATCGAGATGAAGTTGAGTTTAGAATTAATCAAACGCCCGCCAAGTCTTATGGTTCTCAAGGACAACAGCGAACTTTAGTACTTGCTTTGAAATTAGCCGAATTAAAACTCATTGAAGAAGTAGTTGGAGAACCTCCTTTATTACTTTTAGATGATGTTTTAGCAGAACTCGATCTCAACCGCCAAAACCAATTGTTAGAGGCAATTCAAGATCGATTTCAAACGCTAATCACGACGACACATCTCAATTCTTTTGATTCTCAGTGGCTAAAATCTTCTCAGATTCTTTCTATCAAAGCAGGAAAGGTTGATGTGATTGGTGACTGGTGACTGGTGACTGGTTAAAGAAGGCAGATGGCAGAAGGCAGATGGCAGAAGGGGAAGAATTAATCCAAAATCCAAAATCCAAAATCCAAAATCGATTGATTGGTGATTGGGAATTAGTAGTACGAGCGTCCCGCTCGCGTAAGCTCTTCGGCCCACACTACAATAACTGATAACTGATAACGGTTTCCTCTCTTAACTAGGTAATTTAATTTGCTTACTCACTTAATTATGGTTTAATCGGCATCTCTTAAACATCAAGTTGATGCTTAATTGCATCTTTTATGAAGAAATAGACGTAAAATAAATTTGTTTATAGTTGTGTAAAAAAACGTTAATTAAGCGATTTTTTTCCTGTAAAATTTCCTATTATTAAATAGGTAAAAAAACCTAGATTTAGACCGAAGTAAAACTCCGATCTAGTGGCCAACTTCGACTAGAGTGAGGGAGTAAAGAACTGATAGTCAACTTTCCAGAAAAACACTTCTATAAGCTTGCTCTAGAAACGATCTGACACCCAAGATCTTATTCAGGTTTTCGCACGTTTCAGGTGAACTGAGAGCCACTTAAATTGGAGTTTTAGGAGGGGAAAGATGAATACTAGCTATGCTTTTATTTCCCCAATAGGGGATGATTTGTCTTTGGCAAATTTAAGAGAAATTAACGATCGCAATTTCTTGTTTCTCTTACCAAACGTTGAACAGTTAGTGAGAGAAAAGCTGTGGAACTTTGTGCGATCGCCAGACTTCAGCGCCAAGATGAAAGTAGCGTTTGGGGAAGAGATTGATGTTACCCAGTTGCAAGCAGCTTGGGCAGCAGGAGATTTTAGTCGGTTGCCTGCAATTGAAGTGCGATCGCGCTCCCAAATTAATGGAGCAAATGGGGCTTATGCCAGGGCGATCGATACTTTTCTAATTTATCAATTCACCTTCCAACAGATACAGATTTTTTTAAATTTACGACCACTCGCCTGTCAACTGATGAGAACTATATTTTGGCGGCTCAGAACACCCTTTTGGGAGATCTGGATCTAGAGTTATATGATGCAGTCGGTAAACTCATCTATACAACTTACTGGAGTGCCAGTGGTTATGGTTGGAACTACATTCCGTTAGCGGGGTTACTTCCAGGGACTTACTATGTTCAAGCAGGCAGTTATGAAGGTTGGACGACTCCCTCTTACGATCTTCTTTTTAATCTTCCTGCATCTTTAACTAGCGATCGCTTCGAGTCTAATAATACTTTCTCGACAGCGAAAGATCTAGGGTCGGTCAGTGGATTTAAACAAGAAAATAACCTTTCGATTACGGCAGGAGATTTAGATTGGTTTAAGTTTCAGATTACCGGACAGACAACGAACCAAAATTACGTGGCGATTGATTTTGAGAATGCTAAAGGAAATCTCGATCTCGCTTTATATGATTCGCAAGGAAGAGTTCTTGACTACCAAGTTAATAGCACCGATGGCGAAGCAATTTCCTTATGGGGGTTGCCACAGGGAACTTACTATGCTGCTGTCTACAGTTGGCAAGGGCAAACTAATGACTACAATTTGATGATTAATGCCCCAGGAACGACTGCAACAATTACAGCCGACCCATTTGAAAGTAACAATACCCGCAGTGCCGCGAAGAATCTAAAAGATTTTGGTTGGCGGCAAGAAACGGGGTTTAAATCGTGGGAAAATCTGTCGCTCAGTCAAGGCGATGAAGACTGGTTTAAATTTAATTTGGGACAGGTAGGCAAGTCAGGAAATTATGTGGCGATCGCTTTAGATAATAATCAAGGCGATCTCGATTTAGAACTGTACGATTCTGCGGGAACTCGGATTAAACAAGCAGCCGGATTCCGAGATGTTGAATTCATTAGCCTGGATAATCGTTCGCCAGGGACTTACTATGTACGGGTTATTGGCTATAATGGCGCAAAAAATCCTAATTACACCCTGCTAATTAATACACCAGGGAGCGATCGCTTTGAAGAAAATGATACGAAAGAACAAGCCAAAGATTTAACCCCATTCCGAACGACTTATCAGAAATCTTGGGAAGATCTGTCCATTGATGATGAAGACTGGTTTAAGTTTAATCTTCCCAGTGCGGGGAAATCTAATGATTTTATTGAGATTGATTTCGCTCATTCTCAAGGAGATATAGATCTAAAACTCTACAATAGTAGTGGCACTGAAATTAAATCTTCTACAGGAGTCAGCAATAGCGAACAAATTTCTCTACAAGGATTACCTGCCGGAGATTACTTGATAAAAGCCTTTGGTTACAACGGAGCCAAAAATCCTAACTACACCTTAACCGTTCAGGCTCCGGTTAGCAACAATGCCGATAAATTTGAACCCAATAACGATCGCAACACCGCTTACAATCTCAATGCGAATTTACCAATAGGACAGCAAGTTATTACCCTTGGCAACGATCCTGAAAAACTACTCTCAATTCACAGCAACACAGATGTCGATTGGTTTAAGTTTAGCCTGGCCAGCCAAGGTAAAGCCGGAGACTATGCAGCGATTGCATTTGCTCATCCTGTCGGAGATTTGGATTTATATCTGTATGATTCACCGACTTCAACAACTCCAAAATTTAAATCAGAAGGGGTTAGTAATGTCCAGCGCATCGAGCTAAAAGATTTAGCCGCAGGGACTTACTATCTCCAAGTAAAAGGCTACAATGGAGCCACCAATTCCTCTTATACGCTGACGGTTGATGCTCCTTTACAAACCGTTACCGGAGATTGGTCTGAAACCAATACTTCTGAACCAGATACCTATCAACAGGCAAAAGATTTAGGCAAAATCAATCGAGTGTTTAATCGAGGCAATCTCTCTATTACTCAGGGAGATATTGATTGGTTTAAGTGGGAAATTGCCAGTACAGGAAGTCAGGATGATTCGGTTGGCATTCGCTTCAATCATGGACAGGGAGATTTAGATATTGAACTCTATAAGTCAGATGGAACGACTTTATTAGATTCTTCCTCTGGAGTGAGTAATGTTGAGGAAATTTCTCTAACCAACCGTCCGGCAGGCGTGTACTATCTCAAGGTTAAAGGATACAATGGGGCGACAAATCCCAATTACGAATTATTGCTCAATGTTCCTGAAAATACAACAGGGGATTGGGCAGAATCTAATAATAGCAATACGGCTGCTTTCAACCTCCGCAACGTAGAGGGATTGCAAACTTGGGATACCCTATCGCTGCACAACGGAACGGATGTAGATTGGTTCAAGTTTACGACACTAGGAACGTCAGATGCGAATGATTTTGTCCGTATTCTGTTCGCTCAGACGCAGGGAGATTTGGATTTATTTCTTTATAATGCAGCAGGAACTACATTACTCAAGAAGTCGGAAACGGTTGAGAATTTTGAACAAGTAGACCTCAAAAATTTAGCTGCCGGAACTTATTTAGTCAAGGTAGCAAGGCACAGTCAAAATCCCGATTCTGTTGATTATCAACTGTTCATTAATGCTCCTAGCAGCGAGCTATCTGACTGGGCAGAACCTAATAATAGCAGAACTACGGCTGAAGATTTGCAGGAAGTTCAAGGAACAAAAGTTTGGTCGGGACTATCCGTTCAGGCAAGCGACCAAGATTGGTTTAAGTTTAAAACAATTGGAACGGGAGTAACGGGTCATTCAATTAGCCTTGAGTTTGATAACACTCAAGGAGATTTACAACTGGAACTGTATGACAAGAATGGCAATAAAATTGGCTCTTCGCTCTCTAATAGTAACCGAGAAAGAATTTCTCTCGCTGGTCGGATTGCAGATTTTTACTACCTCAAAGTTTTTGGCAAGGATAACACAGTTACTAACCCCAATTATTCCCTGATTATTGACGCGCCGCAAATAGCCCAATCGGATTGGATTGATAAGACCAGTCAGAAAAATGAGACCCAAATCACTGCTTATGATTTGCGGACGATTAATGACACCTTGTTACTAGGTAGTTTATCAATTCATCCCAATACTGACCAAGATTGGTATAAATTTACCCTAGCCAAGAATGCAGTTGCGGGTCAAGTTGCGCGGATTGATTTCAATCATTTTGAAGGCAACCTGCAACTGGAACTATTTGATGCGAATGGGGTTCGGATAGGACAGCCAGCCAATAGCGATAAAAACTTTGAGGAGATTTCTTTAGCGGGAAGAAGTGCAGGGACTTACTATCTCAAGGTTTCGGGAGTGAATAATGCAACTAATCCTGAATACAGTTTAACCGTTAATGGAAGACCGGAACTGAGAGCAGATCGAACTGAACCGAATAATACGCCAGCGCAAGCTTATAATTTGCGTGGAGGAGCGCGGACGGCGGCTACTGGTAATCGAAGGTTTTATGGGGGAGGCTTCGCAATTAATAATCCCTTAGTCTACTATCCAGGCGGATCGCAAGGATATGGTAGTATCACTAATTACGCGATCGCACACTCGGCTCCATCATCACAAGATGCTAATTTAATTAGTCAAGTTATTAATCCCGCCTTAGTATTTGGTGGAGTTCCTTCGCATTTCATCGGTTCTCAAGGTAATGCTTTTTTAAATTGGAATGAGCAACAAGCTAACTACTTGCTCTTTGGTGGTGGCCTTGAGCAACAACTTCAATTTCCACTCCAGACACTTAACCTCGTCACGGGTGGCGGCAATCCTAATTTCAACTTTGGTACTAACTTTTTAATTAATCAAAATTTCTCAACTTATAGTCCTCCAGAATTTTACCCATACTTTAA
>CAYTUO010000129.1:0-3774 GCA_964441015.1 uncultured Pleurocapsa sp. | reverse complement strand
TCCTCAAAGTTATGGCTATTTGCAACCCACCTTGTTGGATTCAGAAAATGTTCCATCTCCTTTTTATTCTTCGGGAGGGTATTCAGATATAAGTTATGACGCGATTTATGACATGATTTTGAAGAGGAGACAGGGAGGTGCTCAACAATCCCTTTTTTTGCTCCCCAACCTCTCGATTCACACTGCAACCGACCAAGACTGGTTCAAATTTGAACTCAGCCAAGATGGGGAAGCTGGTCAATTTGTTGCCATTAACTTTGACCACGATTTAGGGGATCTGAAATTAGAACTGTTTGAAGCCTTCAACACTACTACCAACACGACCGAAGCTCAATATCAAAAATACCGCGTCGAACTTGCCAACGGCGATAGCGACACCGAACAAATCAGTCTCGCCGGGTTAGCTAAAGGCAGCTATTATGCCCGCGTCAGTGGCGCAACCAACCCCAATTATAGACTTACCCTCAGCGCACCCCCATCCCTAGAAGAAGCTGGTGACTGGAGTGAACCTAACAACAGCAATAGCAGTTCCTACGACCTCCGCACGGTGGAAGGTAGCCGTATCCTCACGGGGTTATCTATCCATAGCGCCATCGATACTGACTGGTTCCAATTCACCACTAAAGGCTTATGAAAAGAAGGTCACCTAGTCCGCATTGATTTTAGCAATGAACAAGGAGATTTGGATCTGGTTCTCTACAACCAGAGTGGAACGGCAATCAAGCGTTCTGAAACGACTGAGAATTTTGAAGAAATCAGTCTCAATGGGTTAGCCGCAGGAACCTACAAAGTTCAAGTTCTCGGTTATAGTGGCGCAACTAACCCCAACTATACCTTGTCTTTCATAGCCCCTGCTCCCACCATTAACCCCGACAATCTCGAACCCAATAACGATTTCAACAGCGCCACCCTCTTAGGTCAAAACGGTAATATCAGCCATCTGTCTGGTTTAACCCTTCACTCTGGCGATACCGACTTCTTCAAATTCACCAGTAAAGCGACCGGAAACACTGCCAATTCCATCAGCATCGAGTTTGAACAGGCGCAAGGAGATTTACAGCTTGAACTCTACGACAAAGATCACCTAACCACTCCCGTTAGATTCTCCAGAGGAACAACGGGTAACGAAACCATCTCCCTCAATGGTTTAACCGCCGATACTTACTATGTCAAAGTTGTCGGGAAAGATAGCACCATCACCAACAATTATCAACTCCACCTCGATGTCCCTATCGAAACCCCCGTACTCCAGCCCAACGACTGGACAATCTTAGTCTACATGACAGGGAGCGACCTATCTGAATATGCTTTCCAAGACATCAACGAGATGGAGTTCGCCGCTTCCTTGCTCCCTAGCAACGTTAACTTCGCGGCGTTATGGGATCAAAGTTCTCTGGGGCAAACTTATCCCACCGGGGCCAATGCAGCTTGGGGAACAACAGGACGAGCAATTATCCAAGCAGATACTAATGAGAAAGCGATCGCCACGACTTTTGACACCAGCATCGGTGAAAAGAATACAGGAGATGCCAACAGTCTCGTTGACTTCGTGAATTGGACAAAAACGGCGGCCCCTGCCAAAAAATATGCCCTCGTCCTCTGGGATCACGGCGGGGGAGACTTAGGCGGCTTCAATATTGATAATGAAGGCAACCGCTACAACACTTCAGCCGATCGCCTCTATACTAACGAACTAGCTTCTGCTCTCAACACGCTCAAAACTTCAGGCACTCAACTCGATTTAGTTGCCTTTGATGCCTGCTTGATGGCAATGACGGAAGTCGGCTATGCGCTCAAAGACTACACCAAAGTCTTAGTTGCTTCTCAGGAGACAGAAGGGGGAGACGGCTACGACTACAGCACAGCTTTTTCCACTTTGCTGAGCAATCCCAACCAAGTAACGGAGAAAGCTTTAGCATCCGGCATCGTCACCAGCTACCAACAACAATACCAGGGCAACGGACAACAACAGGATACCCACTCCGCTTCTGAGACGGCCCAATTCAACAACTTCGCGACTAAGCTAAAAGCTTTTACCACGGCGGCCGTGGCTATTACGACTTCAGCGACTTGGAACGCCATTCACGAGGCCCGCGATGCAGCCACAGGATTTGATGTCTCAGACTATCGAGACTTAGGGCAGTTCCTCCAAGCCATTGTCACCAGCACCAATAGTGCCCTAACCCAACTGAAAACCGCCGCCCAAGATGCCTACAACGCCCTACAAAGCGTAATTGTGGCTAAAGCCACCGACCAACGAGATACAGAGGGACTCTCCATCTATTTTCCCGATGTCGGCTCCACAATTGACAGTAGCTATTTGAGTCGAAATTCCGCCTTTTTCACGGCTACTGGCTGGTCTAACTTCCTCAATGCCTTCCTAACTCGCGTTACCAACGGCAACAGTAACGTTTTGGGCGATTGGGCAGAGAATAATGAAGTGGCTGCACGCGCCTACAACTTCCATTCCCTCGTCGGCGACGGTCACATTTTTAGCCGATTGAGCCTCCATGATGGGGCAGATGAAGACTGGTATCGCTTTACCATCAACCCAGGAGCCACGACAGGCGACAAAGTGGCGATCGCCTACGACAAAACCAAGAATCTATCCTTCCTGCTCAGGGATGTCAACGGAAACCAACGGACAGCTACTGATACCAGCACGGGGAAAGAAATCAGCTTAGCTGGATTACCCCAAGGAGAATACCGCATCCAAGTCAAAGCGAATGGAGCGGCTATTCCTAGCTATTCTTTGAGGCTCGATGCGCCAGGTGTAGTTAGTAACGGACAAGATTGGGTACAAGGCAATAAAATAGCAGCCAAAGCCCATGCTCTAGGGATTATTACGGCTGAAACTTGGTTTTCGGGTTTGCAGGTTGACTCAACTACTCCAGATTGGTTTGAATTTGAACTGCCTAAAAACCAAATTGTCAATCCCGGCAAGGTGATTGTGAATATTGCTGGCAATCAACCTGTCAAAGCTGAACTTCGCTCCAATGGGACAGTCCTTGCCACGCAAACGGGTACGGGTCAACTGCAATTAACCTATCCAGGAGAACCAGGGAAACGATACTTATCTGGTCGATAGTACAGGAGACTCGATCTCCGAAAAGATCAACGAAGGCATAGACACGGTACAGAGTTCTGTAAGTTTTACGCTAGATGCTGCTAATGCTCTCAATCACCTGACACTGACAGGCACAGGAAACATTAGCGGGACAGGGAATGGGAACGCCAATATCATTACTGGCAATAGTGGCAATAATCTTCTTAATGGCAGTACGGGGAATGATAGCTTAATTGGAGGAAGCGGCAACGATACGTTAGTAGGAGGAAGTGGAAACGACACACTTACTGGCAGTAACGGTGCAGATCGTTTTACTTTTAATTCTCCGACTGAAGGGATTGACCGGATTAGTGATTTTCTGGTCGTTGATGACACCATCGCTGTTTCGGCGGCGGGGTTTGGCGGCGGATTGACTGCTGGTGCGACTATTACCGAAGCTCAGTTTTTTATCGGAACAGCCGCTACCGCTACTGTTCATCGGTTTATCTACAATTCGGCTAATGGTGCGCTGTGGTTTGACGTTGATGGAAATGGCTCGTCCTTTGCACAAGTCCAAATAGCTACCCTAAATGCAGGACTCGCATTGAGCTATCAAGACATTTTTGTGACGATTTAGCCATTTTTGAAGACTTTTACGGATTAACACTTTCCATTTGAGGTAATGGGAGTAGAAAAATGAATACTAACAAAATTGGAACTTTACTATT
>CAYTUO010000128.1:0-10457 GCA_964441015.1 uncultured Pleurocapsa sp. | reverse complement strand
TCCTGAACTCCTGAACTCCTGACACTGATAACTGATAACTGATAACTGATAACTGCCTTCTGCCTTCTGAACTCCTGAACTCCTGAACTCCTAAAACTAATGACTAATATTGTCCACAAATTTGAATTAATAACGTTCTCTTTCGAGGGCCATCCAATTCACAAAATAAGACAGATTGCCAAGTGCCTAATCCTAACTTTCCATCAATAATGGGGATGATTTCACTTGTACTTAATGTCATTGCCATGAGATGAGAGTGAGCATTTATTGGTTCGTCAGGAGGAATATTGGGTCTTAAATGAAGATCGTTGTGTAGATATTTTTCAGATTCAGGTGCTAATTTTCTCAGATAAACCTTGAGATCTTCTAAGAGCCTTTCTTCATATTCGTTAATGGTTAAAGCAGTTGTTGTATGTCGAGAAAATACGAAAACTTGTCCATTTTGAATAGCTGTTTGGGTCAAAACTTTTTCAATTAAAGGAGTAATATTATAAAATCCAATACTTGAATCGGTTTCTAGATCGATAATTTCATTAATAATTTGCATAGAAATTTACTCTATCAATTGAATAGAAAATCGACAAAATTTGCAAATCTAGCAAGGATTTTCATAACCCGAATCTGGGGGTAAACTTTGCTGTTGTGCTGCCAAAACAGCCAAGCGATCGCAACATTCATTTTCGAGATTACCTGCATGACCTTTCACCCAGATAAAATTCACTTGATGTTCCTTACATAAAGTTAATAATTGTTCCCATAAATCAGGATTTTTAGCCTTCTCTTTGCGATCGCGTTTCCAACCGTTTTTCTGCCATTGTTTTGCCCAACCCTTTGTCATAGCATTGACAAGATACTGAGAATCCGTATACAAAGTAACGACACATTGAGTTTTTAGTGCCATTAATCCCACAATAGCTGCCATAACTTCCATGCGATTATTCGTAGTTAAGCGAAATCCCCCAGAGAGTTCTTTTCTATGTTGACCATAAAGGAGAACAACGCCATAGCCCCCCGCGCCCGGATTTCCCAAACAGGCTCCATCTGTGTATATCGTAACTTCTTTAAGAGATTCGCCGCTCATTTGCTTTTGAATTTTAGATTTTGGATTGACGCTTGTTTGTCTCGTCTAAGTCGTCTTTGTTAGCTATTCTAGATAAAGACTGTCCATCTCCTCAGAATAAATTTTAGGTAAAAAATTAACTGATGTCGATCACTCCTTTGCCCAACTTTTGCTGCTATAAAAGATTTCTCGCTTTCGTGATCTCAATTTTTGTGACGTGGAGCTTGATTCCAGCAGTTGCCCAAGCACGAACGGAAAATCTAGTAGCGGCCCAGTCAATTACTCCCTACTTAGAAAAAACCATCGAACGAGTAACCGAGTTTCGCCTCGATAGCGGGATGAAGTTCATTGTTTTGGAAAATCACGAAGCACCTGTTGTCTCATTTGTCACCTATGCCGATGTCGGAGGGGCAAACGAACCAGATGGAAAAACGGGAGTCGCTCATTTTCTCGAACATTTAGCCTTCAAGGGAACCCGAAAAATCGGAACAACTGACTATGCCGCAGAGGAGAAAATATTCGTCCGCCAAGATGAACTCTTTGACAAAATTAAAGCGGCAAAAGTAGGGAAAAAAGAGGAAGAACTTGGCAAACTTCAGCAAGAATTAGCCCAATTAGAGGCAGAAGCTTCTAAATACGTCAGGCAAAACGAATTTGGTCGTATTGTCGAACAAGCTGGCGGGGAGGGATTGAATGCGTTTACTTCGACGGATGAAACAGTATACTTCTACAGCTTTCCTGCTAATAAACTAGAACTGTGGATGTCTCTAGAGTCAGAGCGCTTTTTAGAGCCAGTTTTTCGGGAATTTTACCAAGAAAAGGAAGTTATTTTAGAAGAAAGGCGCTTGAGAACGGATAATAACCCGCTTGGTCGGATGATTGAGGCATTTATCGATACCGCATTCGTCGCCCATCCTTATAAGCGTCCTGTCATTGGATATGACGAAGACATTCGCAACCTGACGCGAGAAGATGTCAAACAATTTTTCGAGACGCATTATCCGCCGAGTAACTTAACTGTTGCGATCGCCGGCGATGTCAATCCAACTCAGTTAAAACAATTAGCTGAGGTTTATTTTGGTCGCTATCAAGCTAAACCCAAACCGCCAGAAACAACTAAAGTAGAACCCAAACAAACGAAAACGCGAGAAGTGACTTTAGAGTTACCCTCTCAACCTTGGTACTTAGAAGGCTATCACGCTCCTCAACTCAACCATCCCGATCGCCCGATTTATGATGTTATTGGCACATTGATGAGCAACGGTCGTACTTCGCGCCTCTACAGGTCATTGGTAGAACAGAAGCAAGTCGCCCTCTCAGCACAGGGATTTAGTGGATTTCCAGGCGACAGATATCCCAATCTCATGCTGTTTTATGCGCTGACAGCACCTAACGCAACCGTTGACGATGTAGCCAAAGCGTTGAAGGTAGAACTCGATCGCCTGAAAACTGAACCCGTTTCAGCTAAAGAGTTGGAGAGAGTCAAAAATCAGCTAAGAGCAGAGGTATTGAGAGCGCTAGATTCTAATCTGGGGATGGCACAGTTATTAGCCAAGTACGACATTAGAACGGGTAGTTGGCAGAATCTGTTTAAGCAATTAGATGCGATCGCCGCCGTAACCCCGGCCGATATTCAACGAGTTGCCAAAGCGACTTTCACTCCCGAAAATAAAACAGTCGGACGTTTGTTAAGCAAGCAGTAATCAGTTATCAGTTATCAGTTATCAGTTATCAGTCACCTTCTCACCTTCTCACCTTCTCACCTTCTCACCTTCTCACCAATTTATGAAAAAACCGTTTAAAAGTTTTCGCTGGCTTGGATTAATTTTAATTTCAATAGCGCTGGTCTTTGTCTTTCGTCTGCCAGCCATTGCCCAGACACCTCGACATTATACAGAACTAAAATTTCCTAGCGCCCCAGCAATTAAGATTCCCCAATACGAACGCTACCAGTTAGATAACGGCATGGTAGTTTATCTAATGGAAGACCATCAACTTCCCTTAGTAAGCGGCAGTGCCCTAGTTCGTACTGGATCTCGTTTAGAATTCCCAGAGAAAGTGGGGTTAGCAGAGATAACTGGGGAGGTAATGAGAAGTGGCGGGACGCAACAACATCCTGCTGATGAACTCAATGAAATTTTAGAGCAACGAGCAGCTATTGTCGAAACGGGAATCAATACCACATCAGGAACTGCTAGTTTTAATGCCCTCAGCGAAGATGTAGAAATGGTGTTTAACTTATTTGCTGAGGTGATTCGTTATCCCGCCTTTGCACCTGACAAGCTAGAGTTAGCGAAAACTCAACAAAGAGGCGCGATCGCCCGTCGTAACGACGATCCCAAAGATATTGCCAGTCGAGAATTCCAAAAATTGATTTATGGGGCAACCAGCCCCTATGCTCGTACTGTAGAGTATGCCACGCTAGATAATATTTCCCGCGAGGATGTCGCTAGTTTTTATCAAGCTAATATCCGTCCAGATGGCATGATTTTGGGCATTGTAGGGGATTTTGAACCCGCACCAATGAAAGCGCTCATCGAAAAAGCTTTTGGCGACTGGCAACTCCCAACTCCCAAGTCAAAATTCTCCCTTCCTTCAGCTTCTCAAAAATACCAGAACGGCGTATTTCTCGTCGATCGCCCCCAGTTGACGCAAAGCAATATTTTACTCGGTCATCTGGGTGGAGAGTTCAAAAGTCCTGATTATCCCAGTCTAAGTGTTTTAAATGCTGTCTTGAACGGATTTGGCGGACGTTTATTTAACGAGTTGCGATCGCGTCAAGGACTTGCTTACACGGTTTATGGCTTTTGGAGTCCTGAATACGATTACCCTGGAGTCTTTATCGCAGGAGGACAAACCAAGTCGGAAACGACAGTTCCTTTTGTCCAATCTCTTCTCTCAGAAATTAAACGAGTGCGTACTGCGCCTATTACAGACAAGGAACTTGCCTATGCTAAAGACTCAATTTTAAACTCTTTTGTCTTCAACTTTGAAAATCCCAGTCAAACCCTCTCTCGACTGATGCGTTATGAATACTTTGGCTATCCTGACGATTTTATCTTCCAATATCAACGTGGAGTCCAAGCAACAACGATAAAAGATGTTCGGCGCGCCGCCCAGAAATATCTACAACCCGATCGCATAGTTACTTTAGTCGTTGGCAATGCTCAAGCGATGCAGCCTCCTCTGAGCAGTCTGGGAACAGCCGTTAAAACCGTGGATATTTCGATTCCAGAACCCAAAAAAAGTTAATTTAACTCAATGTTGGTCTTTTATTCTTACATCTTTTATACCTTTAGTGCGTAGGGTGAGGCGACTTTTGATGAGGCTTCCTTAATTGATGCCGATCTTAGCTTTGCTGCACTCTATCAATGCCATTTTCGGGAGACTAACCTGACTGGCGCTAATTTAAGTAATGCTAATCTGCTGTATAGCACCTTCAAAAAAGCTAACCTCACTGATGCTAATTTGATGGAGATTTAGAGATCGGCATTCAGAATTGAGCTATTTTAAAAAACATTTTCATGTCTAAACATCGACGCTTCCAGTTCCCGCACCTAAATTTTCAAATCTGGATTCTTGCAGTAGGCCGATTGCTATCTCAAATTGGTACGGGTTTTACACTCTTTTATGCTCCGATTTTTTTTGTCAATCAAGTTGGTTTATCTGCCACAGCAGTCGGAATGGCTTTAGGAAGTGGTTCTGTTTCTGGGATAGTAGGACGCTTTTTCGGTGGTTCGTTCGCCGATTCTCAATGGTGGGGACGGAGAAAAACTCTATTACTTTCTGCTGCTATTTCTGCGATCGCGGATGTTTTTTTGGCACTGACTGATAATTTTCTCACGTTAGTCATTGGCAATTTATTCATGGGTTTGGGAGTCGGTTTATATTGGCCCGCAACAGAAGCAGCAGTCGCTGATTTAACGACAATTGAACAGCGAAATGAAGCTTTTGCCATTACTCGATTAGCCGATAGTATTGGTTTGAGTTTGGGAGTTGTTTTAGGCGGCGCATTAATTGCTGGTTCAGGAAATTATCGTTCGTTATTTATTATTGATGGCCTTTCTTTTCTGATCTTTTTCGTCATCGTTTATCTCGCCATTTCTGAAACTTACCAATTTCACGAACATCAACTAAATCCTCGTCAGGGATGGGGAGTAGCACTCAGCGATCGCCGTTTGATAATTTACGCTATTTATCTATCAATTAATTCTCAATGTTGGGCCATTGGTTATTTAATTGGCCCGCCAATCGGCGGTTGGGTCTTAGATCGTTCGCCGAGTTTTGCTCATAGTTTTTGGTTGGCTTCTGCTGTTAGTATTGTTATAGGAATCTCGATCTTGCAATATCTCAATCGAATTCTAGAAGCTAATTAGCAATCTTCTCAATTTTTTTAAAAATTTAAATTGCATGCGCCCAATTTTTTGTAATTTTTTACTTTACTTTTTTGACTTTTTAGATTATATTCTAGATAATGGGAATATTGACTTTTATGGTTAGTTGCTCAGATTCCCATTATTTAGAATCTCATAAAAAAATTATCCCAAAAATCGAGTTCAATTACAAGAAAATTCGGGCAAAAAATTGTTAAATTTTCTTAAAAAATCTTTCTATCTCCGTCGCTCTTGTAACTTCCGATAAACATCTCGCAAATCGACTTGATGATAGGCTAAGGCGACTAGGGCGTGATAAAACAAATCGGCCACTTCTGAGGCGATCGCGTCTTGGTGATCGTCCTTGCACGCCATCACGACTTCTGCTGCTTCTTCTCCAATCTTCTTGAGAATTTTATTATCTCCTCCTGCGAACAACTGGCAAGTATAAGAGCCTTCAGTAGGGTTATCTCGGCGATCGCCAATCACCTTAAACACTTGAGATAAAGTATCTGCGCTTGGAGCCTCTTTAGTCTCGTCTACTCTATGAAAACAACTCCTTTCGCCTGTATGACAAGCAATATCGCCTATCTGTTCGATAGTGAGCAAAAGAGCATCGCTATCGCAATCGTAACGGATAGAAAGCACTTTTTGAATATGTCCTGATGTTGCTCCTTTATGCCACAATTCTTGACGCGATCGACTCCAGTACCATGCCTCTCCTGTTTCTAGGGTTTTTTGCAGGGATTCCCGATTCATCCAGGCCATCATTAAGACAGTCCCGTCCAGATAATCCTGCGCGATCGCGGGGACTAATCCTTGCTCGTTGTAGCGAATTTTGTCAAGGGGAATAGCTTTGCTCAAGGCGTTTGCTTCAGTTGAGGACATGATCGGCAATTCAAAATTCTGGCATTCAAAATTTAAAATATAGGATTAAAACATCGAGAATCGTGACTTTTAAGTGCATCAAGCTTGACAAAACCCGCAAAAGATAGTGACTGAGATCGCTTTCATCGCAGGTGACGAACCTCAGAGGAATCGCAAGCACTGTCAGGCGATCGCCCCAACTCCATTACCTCCGATAGAGATTCTTAATATTCTAGCTCGGTCTGGTTTGTAATTGCGTAGGATAATAGATCGTGCGATAAATCTATAGTTGCCATTAAACCAAAGCCGAAAGAAAGGCTGACAACCCCTATAAAAAAAGGAGAAAATATTGGTTAACGTGACATCTTTTAAAACCACGAAATCAGAAGAGATTTTTGCTGCCGCTCAAAAGTTAATGCCTGGTGGAGTAAGTTCTCCAGTGCGAGCGTTCAAATCAGTTGGCGGACAACCCATCGTGTTCGATCGCGTCAAAGGCGCTTATATTTGGGATGTAGACGGCAACCAGTACATCGATTACGTAGGAACCTGGGGGCCTGCCATTTGCGGTCATGCTCATCCTGAAGTCATTTCCGCTCTTCGGGAAGCTCTAGAAAAAGGAACCAGTTTTGGCGCTCCTTGCGTACAAGAAAATACTCTCGCTGAAATGGTGATCGAAGCCGTCCCTAGTATTGAAATGGTACGCTTTGTCAATTCTGGCACTGAAGCCTGTATGTCGGTGCTGCGTTTAATGCGTGCCTTCACCGGACGCGATAAGATTATCAAATTTGAAGGCTGCTACCACGGGCACGCGGATATGTTTTTGGTGAAAGCCGGTTCTGGAGTAGCCACCCTGGGTTTGCCAGATTCTCCTGGCGTGCCCAAAACAACGACTAGCAATACCTTAACTGCACCCTACAACGACCTAGAAGCCGTCAAAGCTCTATTTGCTGAAAATCCCGACCAAATTGCTGGAGTGATTCTGGAGCCAGTTGTCGGAAATGCTGGTTTTATACCGCCTGATGCGGGATTCTTAGAAGGCTTGCGGGAAATCAGCCAAGAACATAGAGCCTTGTTGGTATTTGACGAAGTCATGACGGGCTTCCGCATTGCCTATGGCGGCGCACAAGAAAAGTTTGGCGTAACGCCCGATTTGACGACGCTAGGTAAAGTCATCGGCGGCGGTTTGCCTGTCGGTGCCTACGGTGGACGAAAAGATATTATGTCCTTGGTTGCTCCAGCAGGGCCGATGTATCAAGCGGGAACGCTTTCCGGCAATCCCTTGGCCATGACGGCTGGGATTAAAACCTTAGAATTGCTACAAAAGCCAGGAACATACGAATATTTGGAGCGAATTACCAAAAAACTAACCGATGGCTTGCTGAAAATTGCTAAAGAAGCGGGATGCGAAGTCTATGGCGGTCAAATTAGTGCCATGTTTGGTATGTTCTTTACCGGAGAGCCAGTTCACAGTTACGAAGACGCGAAAAAGTCTGACCTTGCCAAGTTTAGCCGCTTCCATCGCGGGATGTTAGAAAGAGGAATTTATCTTGCGCCTTCTCAATTCGAGGCAGGATTTACTTCTCTAGCCCATACGGATGCAGATATCGATCGCACTTTAGAAGCGGCGCGAGCAGTTTTGTCCAGTTTGTAGTAGCGCTTTAGCGCTAAAGAGAAAAAATCCCACGGTTTTTAGCCGTGGGAAAATTATTTATGCCATTTTGACTGTGAAATTAGTCAAGGTCAGGCATAGCCAGTACTGGTTCAGTCTCGCGATCGATCCCTTTCTCGAAGCCAGCAGCAGCCGCACGAGCGCGACCCGCGTGCCACAAGTGACCGACGAGGAAGAAGAACGCCAGAGCAAAGTGAGAAGTTGCCAGCCAAGCACGAGGAGATACGTAGTTAAACGAGTTAACGTCGGTGATAACGCCACCCACGGAGTTGAGAGAACCCAGAGGAGCGTGAGTCATATACTCGGCAGCACGACGAATTTGCCAAGGCTGAACGTCATTTCTCAGCTTATCTAGGTCGAGACCGTTGGGGCCGCGCATTGGCTCTAACCAAGGGCCGCGGAAATCCCAGAAACGCATTGTCTCGCCACCGAAGATGATTTCGCCAGTAGGAGAGCGCATCAGGTATTTACCTAGACCTGTAGGGCCTTGAGCAGATGCAATATTCGCACCCAAGCGTTGGTCGCGCACTAGGAAGGTAAAAGCCTGTGATTGAGAAGCTTCCATCCCAGTAGGGCCATAAAACTCACTGGGATAAGCTGTGTTATTAAACCATACATAGACAGAAGCGATAAAGCCCATCAGGGATAGAGCGCCCAAGCTGTAGGAGAGGTAAGCCTCGCCAGACCAGATGAAAGCGCGACGTGCCCAACCGAAAGGCTTGGTCAGAATATGCCAAATACCGCCAGCGATACAAATTAGACCAATCCAAATGTGACCGCCGATCACGTCTTCCATGTTGTTGACGCTGATGATCCAGCCTTCGCCACCAAAAGGAGCTTTTGCTAGATAGCCGAAGATAACGGCAGGATTGAGCGTAGGATTAGTGATAACCCGTACATCGCCACCGCCCGGTGCCCAGGTATCGTATACGCCACCAAAGAACATGGCTTTGAACACCAAAAGCAAAGCGCCGCAACCGAGAAGGATCAGGTGATAACCAATAATATTGGTCATTTGGTTTTTATCGCGCCAGTCATAACCGAAGAAGCTGGAATACTCTTCTAGGGTTTCTGGGCCGCGAAGGGCATGGTAGATGCCGCCCAAACCGAGAACGGCGGAAGAAATGAGGTGGAGTACGCCGACGACAAAATAAGGGAACGTATCGACGACTTCACCGCCCGGCCCTACACCCCAGCCAAGGGTAGCGAGGTGAGGCAGAAGAATTAAACCCTGTTCGTACATGGGTTTCTCTGGGGTAAAGTGAGCGACCTCAAACAAGGTCATCGCACCTGCCCAGAAGACGATTAAGCCAGCATGAGCGACATGAGCGCCCAAGAGCTTACCAGAAAGGTTAATCAGACGGGCATTACCAGCCCACCAGGCAAAACCGGTCGAATCAAGGTCGCGACCGCTAGCAACTGGAGTATTAGAGAGCGTTACCACGTGGCAGTACCTCCTCAGGGAAGACGAAATTCTCGTGAGGTTGATCCTGCGTAGCCATCCAAGCCCGCAGACCCTCATTTAACAAAATGTTCTTGGTATAAAATGTCTCAAATTCGGGGTCTTCTGCTGCCCGCAACTCTTGGGACACGAAGTCATAGGCCCGCAGGTTTAAGGCAATGCCGATAATCCCGATGCTGGCCATCCACAGTCCCGTCACTGGCACGAACAACATGAAGAAGTGCAGCCAGCGCTTGTTGGAGAAGGCAATCCCGAAAATTTGCGACCAGAAACGGTTGGCCGTCACCATCGAGTAGGTTTCTTCTGCCTGGGTTGGGCTGAAGGCTCTGAAGGTGCTGGCTTGGTCTGAGTCTTGGAAGAGGGTGTTCTCGACTGTCGCTCCGTGAATGGCGCACAGTAAGGCTCCTCCGAGTACCCCCGCTACTCCCATCATGTGGAAGGGGTTGAGGGTGAAGTTGTGGAATCCTTGGACAAAGAGGATGAAGCGGAAGATTCCCGCTACTCCGAAGCTGGGGGCAAAGAACCAGCTACTCTGTCCGAGTGGGTACATCAAGAAGACGCTCACGAAGACGGCGATGGGGGCGCTGAAAGCGATGGCGTTGTAAGGACGGATGCCTACTAAACGCGCGATTTCAAATTGCCGCAGCATGAAGCCGATTAAGCCAAAGGCTCCGTGGAGCGCTACAAAGGGCCACAGTCCCCCGATTTGGCACCAACGGGTGAAGTTGCCTTGTGCTTCCGGGCCCCAGAGGAACAGGATTGAGTGCCCGAAGGCATCGGCTGGGGTGGAGACGGCTACTGTCAGGAAGTTGCAGCCTTCTAGGTAGGAGCTAGCCAGTCCGTGGGTGTACCAGGAGGTGACGAAGGTGGTTCCGGTGAGCCATCCGCCTAGTGCTAGGTAGGCACAGGGGAAGAGCAATAAGCCGGACCAGCCGATGAAGACGAAGCGATCGCGCTTGAGCCAGTCGTCGAGGACATCAAACCATCCTCTCTCTGCTTGCGCGCGTCCCATTGCTATGGTCATAG
>CAYTUO010000127.1:0-10461 GCA_964441015.1 uncultured Pleurocapsa sp. | reverse complement strand
TCTCGACACCTCCCTTCGGGTAGGTGTGAGCCTTCTTGCTGTTTGAGGTAAAAATTCAGAATAGACATCTCCAGAAACTAGGTAGGCAGTCTTGGTTTATAAGGTTTTATAGATTAGACTCCTTAATTTACCAATTCTCAGGCTGCTTTGCCTTCTTCTCTAGCAATTTTCTGCAAATTACTGGCATTTTTGGGCGGTAGGGGTAAATTTAAGCGAGCGTGAAAGTCCTGCTGAACTTTGTAGGTGAGGCGAGGGGAGACTTGACGCACAATTTGGGAAAGCAAGCGATCGCCCGTACTTTGAATTAGAGATAACGGTAACTTGTAAATAAATTTGGGAAACTGAACGCTAACGTCCATATTCAGTTGCCAGTTGACTTTGGTAATGACTGACGGCAGTTGACAAAACCCTTGCTTTTGATAAACCGCAGCAATTTCGGAAACGGCTAATTCTACTGGAATTTCTACTAGCTCCATTGAAGCTTGATAGTCAACTTCGTATCCTGGCGCTTGGTAATCGGGTACGGGAATGCTGTTCATCCAATAAATGTTTTCTTGAGGAGGCTGTAGGACGACAGCGATTTTGGGTTCTACTTCGTAGGCAAATGCACTAAATCTGCCAATTGTCAAGACATAGCCGTTATTTCTGATCGGCTCTACTTTCATCGGCTGAGCGCAACGGCAAAACCATCCTTCATGAGCATTGAGGTACTCAGCCACCGTTTGAGCGTTGCTGTACATTTCCATATAGCCCTCAAAATGAGTTTGAAAGTGGGCTGTTGGAGCTTCTAACGCTTCCAAATTCAAAATTTCATCACAAGGCTCTTGAGATAAGTCAATGGCTTGACGGTTAATCAATCGACACTGCATAAGCTACTCTTCAGGAAGGGTTTATGGTTAGGGTTTATTTCGATTTCCTTGGGACTCAACCTTAATAAAGAGGAATATAGGTCGGCAATGTTCATAAAATGAGTAGGGATGAGTTTAGGAGATCGAGATGAAAGCATTTGTGGCAGGAGCAACAGGACAAACCGGACGGCGAATCGTGCAAGCGCTAGTCGCCAAAAATATCCCAGTTCGCGCTCTAGTAAGGAACTTAGAGATGGGGAAAGAAGTTTTGCCAGCAGAGGCTCAATTGGTAGAAGGAGACGTTCTCAAGCCAGAAACTCTTAGGGAAGCTATTGGCGACAGTACAGTTCTCCTGTGTGCGACGGGTGCGAAACCCAGCTTAGATCCTACTGGCCCTTTCCAAGTGGACTATCAAGGAACGAAAAATTTGGTCGATGCTGCTAAAGCAAAAGGAATCGAACATTTTGTTATGGTGTCCTCTTTGTGCGTCTCTAAATTTTTTCATCCTCTGAATTTGTTTTGGTTAGTCCTCTATTGGAAGAAACAGGGAGAGCTTTATCTCACCCAAAGCGGTCTGACTTATACAATCGTTCGCCCTGGTGGTCTTAGGAATGAAGATAACCTAGATCCAATTTTCATGTCATCCGCAGATACTCTGTTTGAGGGCAGTATTCCTCGGACTAAGGTAGCACAAGTTTGCGTAGAATCCCTGTTGCAACCCACAGCACGGAATAAAATTGTAGAGATAGTCAGCCGACCCGATGCGACGCAAATGAACTGGGAGCAACTGTTTGCCAATGTTGCTTAAGCGGTATCAAATGAGAACAAATGTAAAGCGTTAGCTAATCTATGCGATCGCGTCGCTTGTTTGGCAATAGGGGCGATCGCCAAAGCTTGTTGGGCAATTAAAATTTTAAAATCCCTCGCTCGAATAACTCTAAAACTTCTTCAGTAGAGAAAGACCGTTTTTCTTGAATCGAGAGATGTTTGATCGTCACTCGCAGCCGTTCGTATTGTTCTTTTGTGAGCGGTCTTTTTAGATGTTGCTCGAAAAGATACTGAAAATTGCTCGCACCGCTACATTTCCCAAACCAAATTTCTGGCTTGCCATAGGGAAAGATAGAGTAACTTTGGCGATCTTCTAAAAGACTTTTGACATGAACACCCGTCTCGTGGCGTTGCGCTTGTGGAGAATAAGGCGGATGAGGACGAATTCCCAAGCGATCGAGATAGTCTGTTACGCGATTGAGTGCATCGTAGTCAATGCCTTCCACTTCCAAACCAAAACGTAGTCTCAAACCATTTAAAACCTGTTCTAGGGCAACATTTCCCGATCGCTCTCCAATGCCGCCAAAGGTTCCAGAGATGCCAGAAACGCCAGCTAACACGGACTGAATCGTATTTTCCAGGGCTAATCCCAAGTCATTGTGAAAATGAACGGCTAGAGGAGCGCGATCGCTATACTGCAAAAGGTCGTGTATCCAGATGTAGGCTTTTTCTGGAGTCAACACTCCTACTGTATCGCAGAGCAAGAAATGTTCGATATAGGGCTGAAAAACGCAGATACACTCGACGAGAAAGTCAAAATCGGCTCGACTGGCATCCTCAGCCGCAAAATAGACCTCCAAGCCCATCTCGGTTGCGTAGCGAAGATGTTTGAGAACCTTGTGCATCATGTTCTGGCGAATTTTGTCAAGGACGGGTTTAGGAATGCCATCATCTATGGTTTTGCCTTGATAGGAAGGATGACGGCGAATTTCTGGATCTCTGAGGAGGAGAAGGCGATCAGAAACGGCATGAAAGAGAATAATTTTCTCTACGCCACAAGCTTTAGACTGTTCGATAAATCGCCGAGACATCATCGTAGAAGCAACAACCTTATTCCCTAACCCTTCTGCTACCAATGTCTTAACTAAAAACTCTTCAGTCTCGTGGATCGCGGGCATGATTGCAATTTGATGCACTCCTGTCTGGGCGATCAAATGGGTTAGTGATCGCTTCGTCTCACTGTCAAAGAATAGTCCAGCTTGTTGTTCTCCATCTCGCAGCGTTTCATCAGAAATAGTCAGCCGTATCGTTTGCATGATCTAGGTTCAACGTCTACTTAATTGATCAGCCTATTAGAAGGTCAATTATAAAGTTAATCTTAAAGGAATAGGGAATGGGGGAAGAGGGGAGTGTGGGGAAACAAGGAGACAAGGGGGACAAGGAGACAAGGAGACAAGGGGAAAAAAAGAATTTCCCAATCACCAATCACCTTCTCACCAATCACCCCGCAGCCATTTGGGGAATTATTGATTATGAATCTGATCGTCAAACTATTAAATAGTCGTTTTTTGGCTTTTATGATTAAAGAGATTAATCAAATTCTCAGAGATAAATCTTTGATTTTTTTCTTGCTCTTTCCGCCTACGATTCAGTTACTTATTTATGGCTTTGCTTTAAATCCAGACGTTCAGTATCTAAAATTAGGCGTGGTCGATTATGCCCAAACCTATGAAAGTCGAGAATTCGTTGCTCACTTAACAGAAAATGATATCTTTATGCCTGATAAATATCTTTTCAACGAGCAAGAGTTAAGCGAACAAGTTCGAGAAGGAAATCTGACAGTAGGATTAATTATTACTCCAGATTTTCAACGCAAACTGTCTCAAGATAGAACAGCAGAAGTTCAATTCTTTATCGATGGAGTCGATGCAAATACGGCAGGGATTGCTAAGGGTTACATTAATCAAATCGTCGAACAATACAATCGCCAATTAGAACGCGATCACTCAAAACTTTTAATTAAACCTCAAACCATTTTTCTCTATAATCCCGGATTAATTAGTAGTTGGTTTTTTGTTCCAGGAATGATGGGGGTTATTTTTACCTTGATTAGTTCTTTGGTTTCTGCTGGTGCAGTTGTCAGAGAAAAAGATACCGGAACCCTAGAACAATTATTGATGGCTCCCGCCGAAGCTTGGGAAATTTTACTGGCTAAAATTGTACCTTTATTTATTCTTTTAATGACAGATGTTCTGGTCGCGCTAACAGTAGGAAGATTGGTATTTGGCGTACCATTTAGAGGAAATTTTTGGCTGTTTTTAGTGCTATCAGGATTATATATTTTTGTGGGGATGGGATTTGGAATTATGCTGGCTACAATTTCTCGTACTCAGCAACAAGCTTTTCTGATTTCATTTTTTATTAACTTGCCTTTAATTCAATTATCTGGTGCGATCGCCCCGATTGAAAGTATGCCGATTATCTTTCAATATTTGTCTCTCATCAATCCCTTACGTCATTATGTGGCGATTGTGCGCGGAATTATGTTGAGAGGGGTTGGCATAGAAGTGCTTTGGCAACACGCGATCGCGCTTTTCTTTTTCGCTGCGATCGTATTATTTATCAGTATCAGTCGCTTTCGCCGCCAACTGGTTTAAAGATTTGTTGAATATATTGCATTCTATTGCAAACTTAGCCTGAGACTAGACAGATTGCTGATGACAGGTGCATGATAGCTTTGTTGCCCCTAGCAACCTTTGAATGATTTATTCTTGGTTAGTCATGCAAGAATCTCTTACTTCTATGCGCCTGCTAGAGTCTTACAATCCCTACCCAGACTGCATATCAATGCAATTAGAAGCAGTTCCTGCGTCAGGTGAAACATATTTAGGACACTTAGACCTCTACTTGACCATTCAGTTTAACGAACAGTGGAAATCCTTGCTCAATGGGCGGATTAAATTTGGATTAAAAGGAGGCGAACTGAAGCTGAAGCTAGAAAACGGTGAAATATCCTCAGTAAATCCTGATCGCAACCCATTATTTCAGATTACGGCCACAAGTTCTCCCAAAAATCTTAGTTTGCGGTTTGCGCCCAAACCAGGCGAGTCAATGTTAAAAGGCTCTCTTGAGCAGATGAAGCTAGGAACATTAACAGCAACACCCGATCATCTTACTGCAACCTTTGAAATCGTTGGGTCAGACATCTCCCTCACAGATGCGGAAGAATTATGGCGACACGACATCAGCCCCAATAAACACGGAATTTTAGAAAGAGCGATCGCGCTATTTTTACTAGAAACTCGCTTTAAGCCCTATTTGAGTTGGACGCAGTTAGGTTCTTGTGAGTCTGTCGCTTGGCAAGCTCTAGTCAAAGAACGCGAAGATACACTTAATCCCCATTATCTATCTCAGATTAAACACCTTATTCAACGCATTTATGACGCAGAAACCGATAATTTTTTAGAACTAGCAAAACTGGCTGGATTAAACCCATTAGAAGATCTAGTTGGAGGAAACTTTCTAGCTGTTAATTTAAACAGTATTGAACTAAGTAGTGCAAATCTCTATCGAGCGAATTTCAGAGGAGCCGATTTAACAGATGTTGACTTTAACGAAGCCAATCTGAGCTATGCCAGACTTAGCGGTGCGGACTTGAGTGGGGCTTATTTAGGCAATGCCAATTTGAGCTATTCAGATTTACACTGTGCTAGCTTAGCCCTAGCAAATTTAATTGGGGCCGACTTAACGGGAGCAAACCTGCAAGAAGTTAACTTAAGCAATGCAAATTTAAGTGGAGCAACAGTATCGCAGGCAAAATTTAGAAATAATCCAGGACTTACGGAAGAGGTAAGGCTAAGTCTCAAAGAACGTGGCGCGATTATTGAATAAGCGATCGCTCTGGCAAAATCATCTGAGCAATGTTATTCTAGAGCAAGCCAAGGGCACGTAGCTCAGTGGATAGAGCATCAGATTCCGGTTCTGAGGGTCGGGGGTTCAAATCCCTCCGTGCTCGTTAGTTAAACGTATACCCATTGTCTCTCTGAAAATGCGGGGTTTTCCCAGATTTTTTCGGGAAATAATCATCAATAAAAAGTCCCACTCAACTGCTTTAACTCATAGGAAATAAACGGGCAGCGTGGAAACCGTCGTCATTTATGTGACGGAGGAACGCAACTCGGCTGTTAAAACAGCCGTGAAACGCGGTAAAATACGTCTAATCTAGCAAGTCGCGAAGATATCTGAACTGAGGTTGAAACTCCCTGCAATTGGACGTTGTAGTTAAATGGAAGATTGGGGAAATCCTAATCTCGGTGTGCAACACTCTACTTCTAGCCTTTGCGAGTAAAGCTTTTAGGGATAGCGAAACAAAATTGGTAAACATAGCTAGCAAGAAAAATCGCTCAAAGTATGCTCAGACCTAGAAATAGGCGAGAGAGTAGGGGCAATTGGCACCGACTAGGGAGCAGTAGTGATGTACTGGTTCGTTGTTTCAACCTTCCTGAAGATTCTGCGCTCTTTCAAGGCGCAGAGTGTCAAGCGAATGATAAATAAAAATCGAAAAAAGCTTTTTATGGAACGTCGAGAGTTATTAAAAGCAGTGGCTCATGGAACAATTGGCGCTACAAGCGTGGGTTTGATTGGAGGATGCAATCGAGCGACGCAAACCACAGCACCAACAGCAACAACCACAGACGCTTCCTTGCCCGCGATTGAATGGCAGATGGCAACCAGTTGGCCCGTGTCTCTTGATACGATTTATGGCGGAGCGCAAACCCTGGCTGATCGCGTAGCCGCTATGACAGGAGGAAAGTTTAAAATTGTTCCCCGTGCGGCTGGCGAGTTGGCTCCTCCGCTAGAAGTCCTAAACGTGGTCTCTCAAGGTGCAGTTCCTTGCGGTCATACAGCCTCGTATTACTACATTGGTAGAAGCTCGATTACGGCTTTTGGGGCATCGTTGCCTTTTGGATTGACAGCCCAGCAACAGAATACCTGGCTCTATGAGGGCGGAGGGCTGAAAATGTTGCAGGAACTATACGCTAATAAATTTGGCCTTATCCAGTTTCCAGCAGGCAACACGGGCACACAAATGGGCGGCTGGTTTCGCAAAGAAATCTCTAAACTGAGCGACTTGCAAGGACTGAAGATGCGTATTCCTGGACTGGGCGGGCAGGTGATGAGCAAATTAGGGGTGACAGTGCAAACCCTACAGGCCGGCGAAATTTTCCAGGCACTGCAAACAGGAGCGATAGATGCGGCTGAGTGGTCTGGCCCCTACGATGACGAAAAGTTAGGACTGCATAAAGTGGCTAAGTTTTATTACTATCCGGGATGGTGGGAAGCGGGCCCTACCCTTGAGGTGCAAATCAATCTCAATGAATGGAAGAAATTGCCAGCCCAATATCAGGAAATTCTCAAGACGGCGGCCTATGAAGCTAATCTGACGATGTTGGCTCGCTACGAATCGCGCAACAATGAGGCGCTCCAGCGATTGCTGCAAAGTGGTATTGAACTACGAGCGTACAGCGATGAGATTTTAGCAGCAGCAGAAACGGCATCGTTTGAGTTATACGACGAATTTTCTGCCAAAGATGCCGATTTCAAAACAGTTTTTGCGGAGTGGAAGAAGTTTCGCGATCGCGCTTACGCCTGGAGTAATCTTAACCAAGGAAGTTTTGAGCGCTTCGTCTATTCTAAACTCAGTTCTTAGTGCATTAACTTAATTCCTGTTCTCTCTTCTAGATATGTTGCTAATCTTCGGGCTGACCATCGTCCAAATTCATATCCTAAATTTTGATATGATAAATCATCATACAAATAATATTACTTTATTTCCTGACTCATGACCCAATCAAGCACCAAACAACGGATCTCCATTACGGTCGATTCTAAATTACTTCAAGATATTGACCAATTGACAGACAACCGTTCTGCTGCTGTCGAAGAAGGGTTGCGACTGTGGCAGCGACAGCAGATAGAAAATCAGTTACGCACCTTCTACCAAACCCAAAAACCAACTGAACGGCAATTTGACCAAGACTGGGGCGAATTCGCTCAAACCCAGATGGAAGAAATCCTCGATGCTGAGGGACTCTAACATGGAAGAAGACAATTATCCCCGTCAAGGAGAAATCTATTTAATTCGTGCCTTAAAAACCATCGGAGATACTAAAAAACGCCCCGCCGTTGTCGTTTCTATCAATATCAGAAATCAGCTTTCTAGCAGTGTTTTGGTTGTTCCCTTTACCAGCGATTTAACCAGTGGAAAAACCCCAACTCGCATTTTGATAAAAGCGGGGGAAGGCGGACTCTTAACAGACTCTCTTGCCTTATGCGACAATATCTCAGCAATTCGCAAAATTTATCTCGAACAGGGTTCTTATGGCGCAATTTCGCCTGAATCCCTACAACGAATTCAACAGGGAATTCAAGTTGCGATCGCTGTATTTTAAGAAACTGTTTTTCAAGAAAAAAGCAAGACATCTACTGAAACGACAAATCGACTAACCAACGAACAGTTTGTGGAAAGATGATAACCAAAAGCAGCACGACGAACTGCAAGACCATAAAAGGAATTGCGCTCTTGTGAATTTCAAGCGTACTGACTTCCTTGGGGGCGACGCTCTGCAAGTAGAATAACGAGAAGCCAACGGGCGGCGAGATAAACGCTGTCTGCAAATTAATTGCCATCACTACACCAAACCACACCAAGTCGATTCCTAATGCCTGTGCCGCAGGGACGAGTAGCGGTATGGCAATAAAACAAATTTCGATAAACTCCAAGAAAACACCCAGCAGGAAAATGATGATATTACTTGCAACCATGAAAGCCAGATATCCGCCGGGGAGGTTGACTAGCAACGCGGTGATATAAGTTTTGCCCCCCAAAGCATCGAAAACTAGACTAAACAAAGAAGAGCCGAACAGAATCATAATCACCAAAGTCGTAACGACAGCCGTAGCGTGGGCAGCATCTCGAATTAAATTCCAGTTCAACCGCCGATTGAGAGAGGCGAGGATGCAAGCCCCCACCGCACCTACTGCCCCTGCCTCTGTTGGAGTGGCGATGCCAAAAAAGATACTGCCAAGCACCGCAAAAATGAGTAGGAGCGGCGGCAAAACGGCTTTGACCACGCGCCGAGCCAACACGACACAACTAAGCTCGCGGACTTCGAGCGGTAAAGCTGGAGCTAGGTTCGGCTTGAAAAAGGCTAGGACTAGTACATACAGCGCATAGGAACCAGACAGCATCAGGCCGGGAATCAGAGCGCCAAGGAACAGATCGCCCACCGAGATACCGAGTTGATCGCTCAAGACTACCAGTACCAAACTGGGTGGAATCAGTTGTGCCAGCGTCCCCGCAGCGACAATCACCCCCGTCGCCAGTTGTTTATCGTAGCCGTAGCGGAGCATGATAGGCAGAGATAACATTCCCATGACGATTACGGTAGCAGCCACCACGCCAGTTGTAGCGGCTAATAGCGTGCCAACGACGATCACTGCGAGCGCCACCCCACCTCGCAGCGATCCTAAGAGAATGCCGATAGTTTCTAGCAATTCCTCCGCTAACCCCGATTTTTCAAAGACCGCGCCCAGAAAAACGAAAAAGGGGATTGCCAAGAGGGTGAAGTTGGACATGGTGCCGAACCAGACGTTAGGCAATAGCAAAAGTCGATTGGGATCGAAGTCCCCCACCAGCCATCCGATCGCGCCGAAGAGGATGCCAGTTCCAGCAAAGGAAAATGCTACTGGATAACCGCTCATCAACATCAAAAAGAAGCCGGCGAACATGGCGATCGCTAACCACTCAAAACCCATCATTTCTACTCAATTGGTAAGTGTTCCTCAGTCTCAGCTTTGAGTGACTGAGCCACCTGCGCGTATCCCATCAAAATAGCAAAATACTTGATCGCTTGGGAAATACTTTGCAATAGCAACAAGGCAAAGGCAACAATAATCATCGTTTTAATCGGTGCCCTTGGCAAGCCATCGGCATCAGAAGAAATTTCCCACGTTCCCCACGTCCCGTCTGGCAAGCGTCCCCACGACAGGAAGACAGGGTTAAGCGCTACCCAGATTCCTAGTAGGCAAAAGGGAATCAAAAATAGGACACTACCGAGAAAATCGACGAGCGATCGCCTTTTTTCGCTCCAGTTTGCATAGAGGAAATCAACGCGGACGTTTGCCCCATGTTTGAGAATATAGGCGAATCCCAGACTGAACAGCACCGAAAACAAATACCATTGCAGTTCGATTAAGGCATTGGATGACAGTTTCATGCCGATAAATCGTCCGATGTAGCGGGCCATCACATTGTAAAATCCAACTGCGATCGTGAGAATAATAATCCAGTTTAAAATCCCACCAATTTTTTCGATGATGCGGTCTATAACACCAGAGAGTCTGAGTAAGGCGTGCAAGTCTTAATACCTCCCTCGGATCGGCAAGCTTTGGAAATAATCCTATCAAATCTTCAGTAGTTTAAAGAATTGACTCTCCCTGTTTATGAATCTCTTGATTTCGTTGAAGAGATAGTTTTTCTAGTTTCCTCTATCGAAAGCGAGGCGACCCGATCCCAAATACAAACCAGGACTACCTTCTCTCACTGGATAAGCGGTGACACCAAACAAATAAATCCCTGCCAAATTAGGATTGCGTTTTGCCTTAAGAACAACCGTTACAGTTTTGCCAGGAGGGACGGGAGGAGCGAAAACGATGGTAACATCGCCGTTAGCAGACTGGGAGCCACCAATGCTTGCTAGGGGCATTTCAGTGAACTACCTACACTGGCCTGACGGTACAGTGTAGGCTTCCCAATTCATTGGGGATTGCCTCGGTCGCCATA
>CAYTUO010000126.1:0-10490 GCA_964441015.1 uncultured Pleurocapsa sp. | reverse complement strand
CAAAGCAGAAGGAAGAAATTGGATTCCTTTAATCGTCAAAGAAATTGCTGAATATCAATATCAAGTTGTTAGCAATTCTCTAGTTTATGCAGTTTGTAAAAAAGCAGAACTTGAGAGAGTTTGGTGTATTGTTATCGATCCCAAACCAGAAAATATAGAACAGGCAAAAGTTTTAACAGGAGAAACTCAACCTCGTGTCAATTTAAATACGGCTTCTAGAGAAACAATTCTTGCTGCAATCAAATATTTGATAGAACAACCTGGGAGTGTTTTAAAAGGAGTAGATGCTATCAAAGTTACTCATAAAATTGTCGAAGCTAAGCGAGAAAATTGGAAAAGCTTCAACGAAATTACAAAATTAAAATGTGGGATTACACAAGGCAAAAAATTAGATGCACTTAAAGAGGTTTTCTTTCTATCGCCTCCCCAGAAAAAAGAAGTCCCTGCACCTCCTGAAAAGATTAGTATTAAACGCTCATCTAGAGATGAAATTTTTAAACGTCTTCAATATTTATCAACTTGTAAGAGCGATAAATTCGACACTATCGATCCAGAAAAAACAGCAGATATTATCTTCACTGCTAGCAAAGGAAAGTGGAAAAGCTTGAATCCGATCGCACAATTGAATTGTGGAATTAGTCAAGCACAAATCAAAACTTTGAAGACAGTTTTTAGTCTATGAAGTGCGATCGCGTCAGTGAGGTAAGGAGAGTGAAACAGTTATCAGTTATCAGGAGTTCAGGAGTTCAGGAGTAAATATTCTTCCTTGTCCCCCCACACTTCCCACACTCCCCACACTCCCAATCACCAATCACCTTCTCACCAATCACCAGTTATTAGCTTGGTGATTTAGGGGCAACTCGGCGAATTTCGGAATAAAAAGCTGTTTTACTAAACCCTTGAGAATTCTTCACCAAGCTAGTTCGCAAGCGCAGATTAGGACTGGCAAACCACAAACGTTCTTCTAAATAGGTGTTTTCCTCTTCAACGATCAAGGTCAAAGCTTCATCGTTACCCAAGATGTAGCAACCAGCAAGAGGTGTTTTTGAAAGGGTTCCCGCAGCACGCAAAAGTTTACCAATTTGAGGATTATCGCGATCGGGAACTAGAACGATCATGGCAAAACCGATTTGCTTGGGTTTTCCCCAGTCTACCGAATTATCCCACAAAGACTTTGTTCCGCCTAGCGTCTCGCCAGGGTTGACTTGGTAGTGCTGACAGAGTGTGATTACCTCTGGATGCTCTTGGGGTAATTTTTCGATAGTAAGTTCTGATTTGCAATTGTCAACTTTTATTGTATCGAGATGATAGCTGCTGCGCTGAGAAAACCATTTGCCCGCGCACAAGTCGAGAAATTCTCCGATTTTCATGAATAATTCTTAAACGCTTTTCTTATTAAGTTGGCTCGATTCATTAGACCTCTTGCAAAAGTAGGTTGGTAGTAGGGACTTTAGTCCCAAAAACCCTAGAATTAGAGGACTAAAGTCCTCACTACGAACACAAATAATAGACTTAGGCAAGAGATCTATTGAAAGAACTGACCCGATCAATTTTACCGCCATTGTTATCTTTTATTATTCTGTTAGCTCTTCTTCTAGTCGCTTCAGCGCTAGAATAGCTGCCTGACTGACTTGCGGATGGCTGTCTTTGGCCAAAAATTTCAGTGCGGAAAGGCTTTTTTCCGTTTTTAAGTTTCCCAACGCTTCTGCTAAACGCTGGCGCATCAACCAATCGTCTGAAGGGGCAAATTGGAGAAGGCGATCGACGCTATCAACGGCTTTAATTTCTCCCAAAGCTGCGATCGCGGCTTGTTGGATGACAGCTTCTTTACACTCTAGCGCTTCTAGTAGAACTTGTTTGGCCCGTATATCTTTTAGATTGCCCAAAGAAACAGCCGCACTAAAGCGGACTAACCATGACGTATCTTCATAAAAGGCTCGAACCAAAGGCTCCAATGACCTTATATCGGCTAAATAACCTAAAGCCCCTGCTGCGTCAGCCCGAATTCCGTAGTCAGAATCTGTCTCCAACAACCTTACCAGAATAGGATAACATTCTTCTGTCTGCTTGATGCCCAAGGCAAAGACTGCCATAGAGCGTACTGGTAAAATTTCATCGTAGAGAACTTTTTTAATCAAAGGTACTGCATCTTGGGCCGGGAATTCTCGCAATGAGGCAAGGGCTAACAGGCGATCGCGAGAATTAGAACTTTCTAGTCGGGCGGCAATTTCTTCTAAACTCGGCTGACTCATAAACCTTTCAAGTTTTCTACGTATTTTTCGATTGAAGTTTCATCATTTTATCGAATCGTCGCCGAAAACGCAGAAAGGGGATTTTTCCTACTGTCCATCTCCGCCAATGCTGATATCGGTATTGTAAATTTGAGCGTTCGTCAAATTCAGTTCTTGCATCGAAGCTCCTTTCACATCAACATCGTAGAGTGCTGCTTGAGTAAAGTTGGCGCGATCGAGATTAGCGCTCTCCAAAGTCGCGTTAGTCACAAAAGCCTTAGTTAAATTGGCTTCTTTAAGATTAGCACCCGTTAAATCGGCTCCTTCAAGGTTAGCTTCAGTTAAGTCTGCCCCAGACAGGTTAGCACCTCTCAAATCTGCACCAATTAGATGAGCCGCTCTCAGATTCGCTCCACTGAGATCGCAGCCCCGACATTCTCCAGTGTCCAATAATTGCTTAATGTGGGCGGGATTCTCTGCTTTGACTGGACTAGCCAACAAAAGAGGAGTGACTATCGCTAGAATGGCTAAAAATTTGCCTTGCATATTGGTTTCTCCTCTTGCTCTCTATACTTTTATCTTAGAAGAAATGACTCGCTCTATACTTCACTTTCCCTCAATACTCAGAGTACAAAAGATGCGATCGCCCAATCTTCCATCGTCTCTACTGAAATTGCGATAATTCTAAACAGGGTGGGGCATCTACTAGATTGCAGTAGGGACGACTGTAACTCAGAGGGGATTCTAGGGAGTGTTGGCGTAAAAAGTCTGGATTGCTCATGACTTTTTCGGTTTTTCCGTCATACACCACCCGTCCCTGACTCAAAACCACCGTGCGATCGCACAACTCCAAGGCTAAATCTAAATCGTGCGTGGCAATGAGTTGAGTGAGGGATAAGTTTTGCAATAGGTTAATCAAATGGCGGCGAGAACGGGGATCTAATTGAGCCGAGGGTTCGTCCAAGACTAACACTTGGGGTTGCATGGCTAGTACCCCTGCGATCGCAACTCGCTTCTTTTCTCCTCCCGATAAGTTATCTGGATTTCGCTGTCCGTAGTCGTTTAAATCCAAATCAACAGCACCCATTGCCTCCATTACTCGCCGTTTCAGTTCTATTCCGCGCACCCTCTGGTTCATCGGGCCAAATGCTACATCTTCCCACACTGTTGTCATAAATAGCTGATCGTCGGGATTTTGAAAGACTAGCCCGACAAAATTCCGAATTTTGCTTAAATTTTCAATCTTGACCTGCCACTTGCCAATTGTTATCTTTCCCTGTTGGGGCGTTAAAATTCCATTCAGGTGTAACTGTAAAGTAGATTTTCCCGAACCGTTAGCACCAATTAACGCTACTCGTTCGTTAGCTCTAATCGATAAATTAATGTTCTTAAGTGCGCGAGTTCCATCAGGATAGGCATAGCTCAGATTTTCGATGAGTACTGGATTGTGATGCATTGCTTGGGACGATAACGATAATTGATTGAGGATTACTAATAAATTTTTAGAGATAATTTTTTTTCCTGCTTTGGTCTTCTATCGGAAGAAATATTGATAGTATAGCTAACAAAAAAAAATAACAAATTTAATCTATTTAGCAAAAACAATTTTATCCTTATTTAATACTAAAAGTCTATTTAAAAAAAGCTCAAAAAAAGATTTTATCAATGCTATAATTTATGATTAATCTTTTAAACAAATTATGAACTCGGAGCAAGAAAGATTTGTACAAATCGACCAACGGCTTGATTTTTTAGGAGAAGCAATAACAGAATTGAGGAGTCAGCAACAGGCGAATACGGCTGGGATCAGTACCTTGCAGGGGTTGACATCTGAACTATTAGATATTGCCAGGTTACACCAGCAGGGATTAAGAATTTTGCAAGGCGAGACGAGAGAAATGCAAGCTCAAATGAGAGAAATGCAAGCTGAGGTTAGAGAAATACAGGCTGAGGTTAGAGAAATACAAGCGGAAGTCAGGCAGATATGGCAATATCTCTTAGAGCAGCGTGGCAACGGTCAGCACGAATAAGATAGCAAATTTTTATCAACGTAAATAAATCGCTTGTCCGAGAATTGCAGCAATTAGAGTCACCGTCAAAGCTATAGTATCCGATTTGCTTGGAGTTTCCAGCTTTTCGACAGGCGGTAAACCTTGATAACCCCGTGCTAACATCGCCTGATAGATTCGTTCCCCTCGTTCGTAAGTACGAATAAACAAAGCGCCGATCGCGTTGCCTAAAACTAAACGAGTCGTAGCCTTGTTGGCCAGCAAATTGCGAGCCATAGCCGCCTGACGCATGGTATTGAATTGAGTAATTAAAACCCCCAGATAGCGATACATGGATGCCATAATAGCGACTAGCAGAGGAGGCATTCGCAGGGCGATAAAAGCATTGAGAAGAGCGGGAATAGAAGTCGTCAGAACTAAGACATTGACCACAAATAAAGAGAGCAACACCTTGAAGGTAACACTTCCCAAAATCGTCAGTCCGACTGTCGTAATCTGCAAAGGGCCCCAAGACCAAAGTACAGTACCGCCACTGCGAAACAAAGTTCCTAGTAAAATGACGATTAAAAAGGCGAACTCGATAGCAACTCGCTTGAATAATGTGAGCAGGGTAACTTGACTGAGTAAGATGAGTCCGAAGACTCCGATCGCGTAAATGGCCCACGTCCACCACTGTCCGTTAGGAGTGAGCGCGATCGCAAAAACGCTCAGGAGAACGCATAGCAGGCGCGTCTGCGGGACTAAGGAATGCCAAGGAGTATTTTGCTGTCCATCGCGATCGAGGCGAAAAGCAACGACGTGCAGGAGTATCATTCCTTTCAATCCTCTGTATGGGGGGAAGGTTCATTTAAAGTATGCGGGGGAGCAGAACGACGAACGACCAGCTTACCTATCCCCCAAGCTAAGCCAAAAGTAACCAAAGTGCCTATCAACCCAGCCAAGGGAGTTGCAACTCCCTTGGGTACGCCTCTGAGAGCATACTCTTCAAAAACATCATGGAAAGGCAACTTTTGAGCGGGTGCTTCTTCAGTTGCTTGGCGATCAAATTGCAAATCTTGGGAAACGCGATCTAGTCCATCGGGATCGGAACTGGCAAAGGGTGAGAGAAAAATAGCTACCAGGAGAGCAATTCCTAAGCCAGCAATAACAAAGGCTCGATTGCGTCGTTGCAAACGGTTGTCAGTCATAGCAAACCAATCCTGTTGTTAACGAAGCGAATAAGGGCGAGAAGAGGATGATAGGGAGCGACGGGGAGGATCGAAAAATAAATCGGGACGCGATCGCCAAACAAAACTCACAGCAATGACTGTAATGATGGCTTCTCCAAGCGCAATGAGTACGTGCCAAGAAAGCATCGCCGCTAAAGCGACCACTAAGGGTACAGTTCCTGATAGAGCAAGTTGGAATGAAGTAGCGATCGCAGCAACGACTACGCTAACCCAAGCAGCGACTGCTGTTCCTATCAACATTCCCCGCCAACGGTTGCGATCGACAGCAAAGCGAATGGCTTTATAGAGGTAGTAACCGCCAAAGGTGCCAATCAGGCCCATATTAAAAAGATTAGCCCCCAGTACCGTTAGCCCGCCGTCTTGAAACAGCAAGGCTTGGACGATAAAAACGACTGCAACGACTAGGGTTCCCGCCCAAGGGCCCAGTAACACTCCCGCTAGCGTTCCCCCTAACAAGTGACCGGAAGTACCGCCAGGAATCGGGAAATTAATCATTTGAGCCGCAAAAATGAACGCCGCACAAACCCCCATCAGAGGAACCGCTCGTTCCTTGTAGTCAGCCTGTACTCGCTTCAGCGCTAGTGCCAACAGTCCAATAGAGACAATCCAGGTAATAAGACTTACTGGGAAGCTCAGGAATCCATCGGGAATATGTAAGGCTAAATGAGGCTGTAGCATCCAGTGGAGCCAGCTTGAAGCAAAAACATGAAAAAATAGGGTGGCTGTAGCCATAGTCAAAAATTGTAGGCCAATTTATTATTTAGTCTTCTTACTTTTGTAAGGTTTTTCAATGCCCTTAGAGGGGATTTTAATTACATCTTTAGAATCATTACAGATTTTCCTTCTAATACAATAGAGATTTTTGTGTTAATAGTTAATTAGTTATTAGGCGTTTTTTACTAACTCTTATCTACTAGCCAATAGACAACAACAGCAAACATTTTTGATTCTTAAAACAGATTAGCTTTGCTAGCATTTTTTGGGGAATAGTTGACAAGGTTAACAAAAAAGTGTTTTGATTTAAGATTAACTCAGACTTCGCTTCAAGGCAAAACACATGAAAGATCTAGATCGGGAGAAAACTATCGAACTTCTCAATAAAATTATGGAGTTTGAATTAGCGGGTGTTGTACGCTACACTCACTACGCCCTGATGGTAACCGGCCCCAATCGTATCCCGATTGTACAGTTTTTTCAACAGCAGGCCAATGAATCTTTGCTCCACGCTCAACAGGTAGGAGAAATTTTAACTGGGTTAGAAGGACATCCTAGCCTCAAGATTGCTCCTCTTGAAGAAACCTACGAACACAGCTTGCAGTCAATTTTGACAGAAAGCCTCAATCATGAAAAAAGAGCGCTGGAATTGTATAAAGATTTATTAGACATAGTAGAAGATGCCAGTATTTATTTAGAAGAATTCTCGCGAGGAATGATTGGTCAAGAAGAACTACACAATATTGAAATTAGAAAGATGTTGCGCGATTTTGTTTAGAATAGTTTAGGATTCAAAATGATGGATTTGAGTGCTGCTTTACCCACTTTTGTTGTCACCTTAAGAGAAGGGTTTGAAGCTGCTTTAGTAGTAGGAATTGTCCTCGCTTGCCTCAAAAAAGCCGAGCAAACTCAATTAAATCGCTGGGTTTATCAGGGAATTGGCGGAGGAATTGTTGCTAGCGTTATGGTGGGATTTCTTCTAGCAGGAGTGCTTCAAGGAGTCAACTCTCATCAAAGTTTATATACGCCAGTGATTAAAGAAATTTTGACAGGCATTTTTGCTCTGGTTGCGATCGCGATGCTCAGTTGGATGCTAATCTGGATGACGCAACAAGCTAAATCGCTCAAAGCTGAAGTAGAAGGGGCAATTAAGACAGCATTAGCCCAAAATGATGGTGCGGGGAAAGCCGTTTTTCTCTTAGTTTTTATTGCCGTCTTGCGAGAAGGATTTGAAACGGTTTTATTTATTCTTGCCAAGTTTCAAGAAGGATTCATTTTGCCAACCGTAGGAGCTATTACGGGTTTGCTAATCGCATCAGGGTTGGGAATATTACTGTTTAAATGGGGAGTCAAAATTAATATTCGCCTCTTTTTTCAGGTGATGGGAATTCTACTCCTTTTGATTGTTGACGGTTTAGTCATTGGTATGCTCAAGCACGTTGATGCGGCGGTGACTCTACTGGCTCAGATAGACTGGCGCTATGCTAATTGGTGTATTATTCCAGGAGACTCCTGTCTTTTAGGCCCCTCGATCTGGGATGCTTCGGGGTTTCTATCGGATCGGGAGTTTCCAGGAGTTATCCTCAAGTCATTGTTTGGTTACCGACAAACTCTCTATTTAGGACAAGCGATCGCTTACATACTGTTTCTAGGGATTGTTGGTGGCGCATATTTTCAAAGTCTGACAGGACGCTCGGTTTTAGGGAATAACTCGGAAAAAACCTTTAAAAAAGCCAGTTCGTAACTTTTTGTTAAAGAGCAAAATTCAGCTACGGGACGTGGTATGAATAAAGAAGAGAAAATAATTGAGAATCTTTTTTATTAATGAAAAGATTTTGACTCCGACAGCGAGTTAATAAGAAGGGAATCTTCTGATGGAATGCCACAAATGTCATGTCAACTGTCCGGCGCACCCGCAGCCAAAAAGGAGTAATCTATTACAATTTTTTAGCAAAAAGCGATCAACTCTGGGTGATGGCGGAACCAAACTGCCGCAGATTGCCTTAGTGGGAATGCCCAATGTGGGCAAGAGCGTACTGTTCAACGCCCTGACAGGGGCTTACGCGACTGTTTCTAACTATCCTGGCACCACAGTTGAAGTAGCGCGGGGACAGGCGTGGCTGACAGATCGTCCAGTTGTCGTTGTCGATACGCCAGGACTGTACTCCTTGCTTCCGATCACGGAAGAAGAAAAAGTAGCGCGAGATTTACTCTTTACAGAATCCATCGATTTAGCGATTCACGTCGTCGATGCTAAAAATTTGGGGCGGATGCTGCCTCTCACCTTTCAACTGATCGAGGCGGGATTGCCTCTCCTGCTGGCAGTCAACATGATGGATGAAGCGCAGCAGTTAGGGCTAGAAATTGAGGGAGAGGTTTTAGAGAAGGAATTAGGAATTCCCACCGTCACAATGGCGGCGGCGCAAGGATGGGGCATTAATGAATTAAAGGGAAGGATCGCCGACTATGTTGAGTCAAATTGCTTATCCAGAGCCAGTTGAGAGGGCGATCGCTCAAATTGAGGCACGGTTATTTGGCGATGGGGGCAGTGGTGTCATCTTGCAGCAACACTATCCCCTCTCCTCCCGCAGCCTTGCCTTACTAATCTTGCAGCGCGATCCCTCAGTTTGGGAGGAGTTGCAGAAAAATGCGGCTTCTGGGCAGGAAATTGAAGCGATCGTCGAGCAACTACAGCAACAGTTGGCAGAGCCAATCAGTGCGGCGATCGCCAAATCCCGCCAACAACTGGCGTGGCAGATCGAACGGCACGTCCTGCGAGAACCCCCTCACAGCCAGCGTTCCCTAGCAGAAACCCTGCACCAGCTAACGGTCAATCCCATCACGGGGTTTCCCCTACTCGTAGTGATCCTCTACTACGGAGTCTATAAATTTGTCGGGGAATTTGGGGCAGGAACGCTCGTTGATGCCATTGAAGGCTTTTTTGAAAGTCAGATCAATCCAGCGATCAATCAAATCGCTGCTATTCTGCTCCCTTGGCCATGGCTGGCTGACTTGTTCGCCAACGATTACGGCCTTATCACTTTAGGCATTCGCTACGCTACGGCGATCGTCTTACCTATAGTCGCCACCTATTTCCTGATGTTTTCCTTGCTCGAAGACAGTGGCTACCTACCCCGCCTATCCCTGATGTTGGATCGCCTGTTCAAAGCGATCGGGCTATCCGGGCGGGCTGTCATTCCCATTGTGTTAGGTTTCGGCTGCGATACGATGGCAACCTTAGTCACTCGCACCCTAGAAACCCAACGAGAGCGATTGCTAGCGACTTTCCTGCTTTCCCTAGCCATTCCTTGTGCGGCGCAGTGGGGAGTCATTCTCGGATTATTAGCCCAAAAACCGGCTGCTTTGCTGTTTTGGGGCGGTTTTATTGCCTCAATTTTCCTGATAGCAGGCTATTTAGCGGCGAGGCTAATACCTGGAACAAGAGCAGGATTTTATCTGGAAATTCCTCCCCTACGATTGCCCAAATTGAAGAACATCCTGACCAAAACTTGGATGCGGGTAAAGTGGTATTTCTGGGAAATTTTGCCTCTCTTTATCTGGGCTTCCGTCTTAATTTGGCTGGGGCGGTTAACTGGTCTATTTGACCTGATTGTACGCAGTCTCGAACCAGTTGCCCTCGCTTTGGGACTTCCCCAAGAGGCTGCCCCCATTTTCTTATACGGTTTCTTCAGGAGAGATTATGGGGCGGCTGGTTTGTTCGATCTACAGCAACAGGGAATCTTCAATGGCAATCAACTGGTAGTAGCCGCGATCGTCCTGACCTTATTTTTGCCCTGCATTGCCCAAGTGCAAATCATGTTGAAAGAACGGGGTACAAAAATAACACTGTTGATGGTGTTATTTATCTTCCCCTTTGCCTTCCTCATGGGATACTTGGTCAATCTCTTCTTAACCTTTTTGGGGATAAGTTTTTAACTGATAACTGATAACTGATAACTGATAACTGATATGATGGTACTTTCTTCACTCAAAACTGGAAAAATTGGCACCGTTGCCTCCTTAAAAACCGAAGATGAGGCGACGCTCCGCAAACTCATGGCGATGGGCATCATGCCAGGAATCCCCATCACCTTGGAACAGCGTTTTCCCTCCTACATTATCAAAGTTGGGAGGACTCGCACCGCCTTGGATCGGGAAACGGCACAGGTAATTTACCTGCAAATTCAAGACAATCCTTAGCTCAATCACTGGCTTGCTTTCTGTTGGATAGCTTTCTCCAGCACTCTTATAAATTCATCTTTAAGCCTCCGTGGAGACTCCCGATTTATCGGGGGAGGAAACGGAGG